>DASQFA010000027.1:0-17082 GCA_035633375.1 Rubrivivax sp. | reverse complement strand
GGTGAGCTTCGTCGAGCGCAGCGCCGAGGTCTTCGCCGACCTGCCGGCCGTGGTGCATGGCAAGCGACGCTACACCTGGGCACAGTGTCGTGAACGTTCTGCGCGGCTGGCGGCGGCATTGCGTCATCTCGGAATTGGCCGCGGCAGCACGGTCAGCGCGATGCTGCCCAACACGCCGGAGATGGTCGAGGCGCACTATGCCGTGCCTGCCCTGAATGCCGTGCTCAATACCCTGAACACGCGCCTCGATGCGCCGCTGCTGGCCTGGCAGATGAACCACTGCGAGACGCAGGTGCTGATCACCGACCGCGAGTTCGCGCCGGTGATGAGCGAAGCACTGCGCCTGCTGAAATCACAGCACGGCCGCGAGCCTATCGTCATCGACGTCTGCGACAGCGAGTACACCGGCCTGGGCGAACGGCTCGGCACGCACGAGTACGAAGCGCTGCTGGCCGCCTATGCGCCGCTGGCGCGGCTGGACGGCCCGGCCGACGAATGGGACGCCATCGCCGTCAGCTACACCAGCGGCACCACCGGCGACCCGAAGGGCGTGGTCACGCATCATCGTGGCGCGTATCTGAACGCGGTGTGCAACGCGGCCACCTGGACCATGCCGCACTTCCCCAGGTACCTGTGGACCCTGCCGATGTTCCACTGCAACGGCTGGTGCTTCCCGTGGACGGTGGCGATGCTGGGCGGCACGCACATCTGCCTGCGCCGCGTGGAGACGGCACCGATTCTGGCGGCGATGCGCGAGCACAAAGCCGACCACTACTGCGCCGCGCCGATCGTGCACAACCTGCTGATCAACGCGCCGGCTGCGCTGCGCGAGGGCATCGCGCACAAGGTGCGCGGCATGGTGGCCGGTGCGGCGCCGCCGGCGGCGATGATCGAGGGCATGGCCAGGCTCGGCTTCGACATCACCCATGTCTACGGGCTGACCGAGGTCTATGGCCCGGCCGCGGTGGCGGTGAAGCGCGAGGACTGGGCCACGCAGAGCCTGTCGGAGCAGGCGCGGCTGAACGCTCGCCAGGGCGTGCGCTATGCGCTGCAGGACGGCATGGCGGTGCTCGACCCGGAAACGATGGCCGAAGTGCCGGCCGACGGCCAGAGCATGGGCGAGATCATGTTCCGCGGCAACATCGTCATGAACGGCTACCTGAAGAACCCCAAATCCACCGCCAAGGCCTTCGAGGGCGGCTGGTTCCACACCGGCGACCTCGCGGTGCTGGAGCCGGACCGCTACGTGAAGATCAAGGACCGCAGCAAGGACATCATCATCTCCGGCGGCGAGAACATCAGCTCGATCGAGGTCGAGGACGCCCTGTACCGCCACCCGGCCGTGCTGGCCTGCGCGGTGGTGGCCCGTCCCGACCCGAAGTGGGGCGAGAGCCCGGTGGCGTACGTGGAGACCAAGGCCGACGCGCAGGTGACGGCGGCCGAGCTGATCGCGCATTGCAAGGGCCTGCTCGCCGGCTATAAGGTGCCCAAGGAGATCCGCTTCGAGCCGATCCCCAAGACCAGCACCGGCAAGATGCAGAAGTTCCAGTTGCGCGAGCGGGCCAGGAGTTCGTCCGCGATCGAATAGGAGGCAAACCATGAACACCGAAGCTCTGGTGCTGCGCACGCAAGACGCGCGCGGCGTGGTCACGCTGACGCTGAACCGCCCGCAGGCCTTCAACTCGCTGTCGCACGGCATGCTCGAGGCCTTGCAGGCCGCGCTGGAACGCGTGGCCGCGGACGACACGGCGCGTGTCGTGGTCGTCGCGGCCGCGGGCAAGGCCTTTTGCGCCGGGCACGATCTGAAGGAGATGCGCGCCGAGCCCTCGCTGGGCTACTACCAGCGGCTGTTTGCACAGTGCGGGCGCATGATGATGAGCATCCAGAAGCTGCCGGTTCCGGTGATTGCCCGGGTGCAGGGCATTGCCACCGCGGCCGGCTGCCAGCTGGTGGCAATGTGCGACCTGGCCGTGGCTTCGCGCGATGCCAGGTTCGCCGTCAGCGGCGTCAACCTGGGCTTGTTCTGCTCGACACCGAGCGTGGCCTTGAGCCGCAACCTGGCGCGCAAGGCGGCCTTCGAGATGCTCGTCACCGGCGCTTTCATCAGCGCCGACGAGGCGCTGGCCAAGGGCTTGGTGAACCGAGTGGTCGATGCCGACCGGCTCGATGCCGAGCTGCAAATGCTGGTGGCGCAGATCGTGGCCAAGCCGCGTGTCGCACTGGCCCTGGGCAAGCAGTTGTTCTACAGGCAGCTCGAGACCGGCATCGAGGCCGCCTATGCCGATGCCGAGGCGACGATGGCCTGCAACATGATGGAGCACGCCGCGCTCGAAGGCGTGCAGGCCTTCATCGACAAACGCCCGCCCGACTGGGCCAAGCAGTAGGCCGGCTGCCGGGCCTCTTGCGGGACCCGGGCGTGCCTTAACTTAGCTGCGGCGGATGCGTGCCTTGGGCGCCGCGGCGGCAGGGGCCGGCGCGGCAGCCTTGGCGGGCGCTGCCGCCTTGGCCGGGGCCGCGCTGCCACTCAAGGCATCGCTCATGCCGATGAGTACGCCGCTGACCATGGCGGAGTAACTGTCGAGCAAGACCTGCGAGGCGCGCATGCTGCTGGCGCGGCCATGGCGCAGTGCGTCGTGCGCTTGCGACACCAGCTGTTCGACGGTCTGCGCCGCACCGGCACCGGTGACGGTACCCTCGAGCTTCATCGTCTTCAGCACCTGGTCCCAAGGCCCTTGCAGCGGTGCTCCCAAACCCTGCACGGCCTTGCCTACGGTGTTGAAGAACATGTCTTCCATCTTCTCGACGCCGGCCATGGCGGCCTTGAGCTGGCCGTCGCGCAGGCCCGCGCCCTGATCCACCAGTTGCTGCAAGGCCTTGCGATGCGCGTTGACTGCCTGCAGCAGCGCCGCGTCCATGCCGTCGAAGGCCTTGCGCAGCAGCGATTCGACATCCACGCCCGCAGCCGGATTCTTCGCCGCACCGGCCGAGGTGGCCTGGGTCACGGTCTTGATCACCTTGCGCACGTTGTCCAGCGTCAGTTCGCGGCCCTGCAACGCCTTCAGCGTTGCCTCGGCAACACCCTTGCGCAGCTTGTCGCCTTGTTTGGCCGAGGCCTGCGCGAACATGTCGATGAGTGCGTCCTGATCGATGCCTGATTTCATGATTCGGGTCTCCTGGTGGGTCGGTGGTGAAAGCGTGGGCGACCTGCCCCTTTGCGGCCCCTGCCGCAGCGATATTCTGTCTCAGTTGGGGAAATGGCAGGCCGCCACGTGCCCGGGGGCCAGCTCGCGCAGCAGCGGCGCCTCGGTCCTGCAGCGTTCGGCGGCGCGCGGGCAGCGGGTGTGGAAGTGGCAGCCCGGCGGTGGGCGGATCGGGTTCGGCACATCGCCTTCGAGCATGATGCGCTTGCGCACCACGCTCGGGTCGGGGATGGGCACGGCCGACAGCAGCGCCTCGGTGTAGGGATGCTTGGGCGAGGTGTAGAGCTCGCGCGACGCGGCGACCTCGACGATGCGCCCCAGGTACATCACCGCCACGCGCCGGCTGATGTGCTCCACCACCGAAAGGTCGTGGGCGATGAACAGGTAGGCCAGGTTGAACTTGTGCTGCAGGTCTTCGAGCAGGTTGATGACCTGCGCCTGGATCGACACGTCCAGCGCCGACACCGGCTCGTCGCAGATGATCAGCTTGGGCTTGACCGCCAGCGCGCGCGCGATGCCGATGCGCTGGCGCTGCCCACCGGAAAACTCGTGCGGGTAGCGCCGCATGTGGTCGGCCGCCAGGCCCACGGTTTCGAGCAGATCGACGACCCGCTCCTTGATGGCGCGCGGGTTGGCGGCCAGCTTGTGGATGACCAGGCCCTCGCCGACGATGGCGCCCACCGTCATGCGCGGGTTCAGGCTGGCAAAGGGATCCTGGAAGATGATCTGCATGTCGCGCGCCAGCGCGCGCAGTTCTTCGCCCTGCATGGCGCGCACGTCGCGGCCTTCGAAGCGCAGCTCGCCGGCGGTGGGCTCGATCAGCCGCAACACGCAGCGCCCGGTGGTGCTCTTGCCGCAGCCCGATTCGCCCACCAGGCCGAGCGTCTCCCCGGCCGTCAGCGTGAAGCTGACGCCGTCCACCGCGTGCACCTGGTCGACCACGCGCTGCAGCAGCCCGCCGCGGATCGGGAAGTGCTTCTTCAAGCCTTCCACCTCGAGCAGGGCTGCGCTCATCGGCATGTCCCTCGCGGCCACGACCGGCCATGCGTGGCCGGGCCTCGAGCGCTCGCCGCCGATGGGGCTGCGTCGTGCGGCCCGCGTCGCCGCGTGGCGGGAGAGGTGGCCGAAGGCCGCTCGGGATTCATGTCACGTCCAGGATGCAGGCCACCTTGTGCCCCGGTGCGGCGTCACGCAGCGGCGGCGTGGCGTGCAGGCAGGCGGGGGTGACGTACTTGCAGCGCGCGGCAAAGCGGCAGCCTTCGGCCGGCTCGATCAGCTTGGGCACCGTGCCAGGGATGGCCTCGAGCCGCACCTTGTGGGTGGCGGCGAAGTCGATGCGCGGGATCGAGCGGATCAGCCCTTGCGTATAGGGGTGGCGCGGGTGGGCGAAGAGCTCGCGCACGGGGGCTTCTTCCACCACCTTGCCGGCATACATCACGACGACGCGCTGCGCCACTTCGGCGACCACGCCCATGGCATGCGTGATGAGCATCACCGCCATGCCCATCTCGTCCTTCAGCCGCGCCAGCAGATCGAGGATCTGCGCCTGGATGGTGACGTCCAGTGCGGTGGTGGGCTCGTCGGCGATGACCAGCTGCGGCTTGCAGGCCAGCGCAATGGCGATCATCACGCGCTGGCGCATGCCGCCGGAGAACTGGTGCGGGTAGTCGTTGATGCGCCGCGCGGGCGTGGGGATGCGCACCAGCTCGAGCATGTCCACCGCGCGGTCCAGCGCGTCCTTGCGCGGCAGGCCCTCGTGCAGGCGCAGGCTCTCGGCGATCTGCTCGCCCACGGTGTAGACCGGGTTCAGCGAGGTCATGGGTTCCTGGAAGATGATCGAGATCTCCTTGGCGCGGATCTTCTGCATCTCCTGCGGGCCCAGCGGCACCAGGTCGCGGCCCTTCCACAGCACCTGGCCGGCGACGATCTTGCCCGGCGGCATGTCGATCAGCTTGAGCACCGTCTTGGCGGTGACGCTCTTGCCGCAGCCGGATTCGCCGACCACGCCGACCGTCTCGCCCCGGTCGATGGCGATATCGACGCCATCGACGGCATGCAGCCAGCCGTCGCCGGTCTTGAAGTGGGTCTTCAGGCCCTTGATCTCGAGCAAGGCCATGGTCATGGCCCCCAGGACGCCTGCGGCGTCGGCCCCCACGGGCCGTGAAACGGCCCCTTCGCGGCCGTCGGGCGCGATGCAAGCCTGGGGCGGCGCGGCGCTTGCATCAGAGCACTCTTCGCGGGTCGAGCGCATCGCGCAGACCGTCGCCGATGAAATTGATGGTCAATACGGTGATGAAGATCGCCAGCCCCGGGAACAGCGCCCAGTGCGCCGCGATGTCCATGTAGTCGCGCCCGTCGTAGAGGATCCGGCCCCAGGTGGGGATGTCGGGCGGGAAGCCCAGGCCCAGGAAGCTCAGCGTGCTTTCGGCGATGATGGCCGCGGCCACGTCGATGCTGGCGGCGACGATCACCGGCCCCAGGCTGTTGGGCAGGATGTGGCGCATCACCTGGCGTGGCAGGCTGGCACCGAGCGCGCGCGCCGCTTCGACGAACTCCTTCTCGCGCAGGCTGAAGAACTGCGCGCGCACCAGGCGCGCCACCGGCATCCAGCGAAAGCCGCCGATGACCACGACGATGAGGATGAAGATGCCGAGTTCCAGCCCGAACATGTTCTTCAGCGGGTCGCGGAACAGGAAGATCAACAACAGCAGCAGCGGCAGTTGCGGCAGGCTCAGGAACAGGTCGGTCAGCCACATCAGCGCGGCATCGAGCCAGCCGCGGGCGATGCCGGCGATGGCGCCGATGAGCACGCCGACGCTGATCGCCATCAGCATGGCCGTGAAGCCCACGGCCAGCGAGATGCGCCCGCCGTAGAGCACGCGCGCCAGCAGGTCGCGGCCCAGGTCGTCGGTGCCCAGCGGGTGCGCCCAGGACGGCGGCGCGAGCCGCGCCTTGAAGTCGACCTCGTTGATGCCGACCTTGTAGAACAAGGGCCCGAGCAGCACCGCCAGCACCAGCAGCCCAAGCAGCCACAGGCTCCAATAGGCGAGCCGGTGGCGCTTGAAGCGCCGCCAGGCCTCGGCCCACGGCGAGACACTGGTCACTGCCTTGCCCAGCGGTGCCGCCGGCGGGGCCTCAGTGGTAGCTGATGCGCGGGTCGAGCCAGCCATAGATGATGTCGGCAAGGAGGTTGAAGACGATGACGAGGGTTGCGAAGACGAAGGTCACGGCCATGATGACCGGTGTGTCGTTGCGCAGGATGGCGTCGATGAGCAGGCTGCCGATGCCGGGAATGCGGAAGATCTGCTCGGTGACGATCGCCCCGCCGAAGACCGCCGGCATCTGCAGCGCGATCAGCGTGACGACCGGGATCATGGCGTTGCGCACCACGTGCTTGTAGATGATCACGCGTTCGGTGAGCCCCTTGCTGCGCGCCGTGGTCACGTAGTCGAGGCGGATGACATCGAGCACCGACGAGCGCACGTAGCGCATCATGCTGGCCGCCTGGAACAGGCCCAGCACCGTGACCGGCATGATGCTTTGCTTGAAGTGCGCCCACCACCACATCCAGCCGGTTTCGGAGATGTCGGCGCGGTACACGAAAGGCAGCCAGCCGAGATAGATGCTGAAGAACAGGATGAACAGCACACCGGTGAAGAAAGTCGGCAGCGAGAAGCCGATGAAGGCGAAGGTGCTGGCAATGCGGTCGAACCACGAGTAGGGCCGCGCCGCCGCCAGCACGCCCACCGGCAGTGCGACCAGCAGCGCCAGCACCTGCGACATGCCGATCACGGCGATCGTCACCGGCAGACGCTGCATGATCAGCGTGTCGACATCGATGCGGCTGACGAAGGAAAAGCCCCAGTCGCCGCGCAGCATGTTGACCAGCCAGTGAAAGTAGCGCTGCCAGACGGGATCATCCAGCCCGAACTGCTGGCGCAGTGCCATGCGCACTTCGGGCGGCACGTTCGGGTTGAGCGCCAGTTCCTCGAACGGATCGCCCGGCGCCAGTGCCAGCACCGTGAAAAGGATCAGGCTGATGCCCAGCAGGCTGGGCACTGCGATCAATACCCGGCGCAGGATGTAGTTGAGCAAAGGCCGCTCGGCGAGTGAAGGCTTCGGGTGGGCCCGGCAGCGTCAGGCCACCAGCCGACGCGACGCTGCCGCTCGGGCCATCAGGCGTCGCGTGTCCAGAAGCCGATCGCCCAGGTGTCGTTGTCCCACGCGGACAGTGCCGGCTGCAGCTTGTTCACGAAGCCGCGCGGCCGCGGCCGCGCGAACAGCGGGATGACATGGTTGTCGCTGACCACCAGGTCGTTCATCTTGATGAACATCGCCGCGCGCTTGACCGGGTCGAATTCGTTCTGCGCCGCCCTGAAGGTGGCGTCGTACTCGGCGTTGCTCCAGCGCACCAGGTTGCGGCTGGCCCACTTGTTGGACTTCTGCGCGATCTGGTCGGCGGTGAACTGCTCCATGAAGATCTGCGGATCGGGCTGCGTCATCGTGGTCGTGTACATCTGCATGTCGGCCCAGAACTTCTGGTAGGTGTCGGGGTTGGCCGCATCGCTGCCGAAGAACACGGCAGCGGTCACGCTCTTGAGTTCGAGATCGATGCCGGCCTTGGTGCAGGCGTCCTTGATGATCGCCTGCGTCTTCTGGCGCGGTTGGCTGACCGAGGTCTGGAAGACGAACTTCAGCTTGACGTTGCCCTTGGCGCGGATGCCGTCGGCGCCTTTCTTCCAGCCCGCCGCCTCGAGAACCTGGTTGGCCTTGTCGACATTGAACTCGAACTTCATGTTCGGGCTGCGATAGCGCGGCGGGTTGTTCAGGAAGTTGGCCGTCGCGACGCCGCCGCGCCCGTAGATGAACTCCTGCACGCCATTGCGGTCGATCAACAGCGCCATCGCGTCGCGCACCGCCTTGTCCTGGAAGGCCGGGTGCTTGCTCTTCACGCTGGCGCGTTCGCCGTCGACTTCGTTCCACGGGTCGGTGACCTGCAGTGAGACGAACTCGATGTCGCTGCCGGTCAGGAACACCAGCTTGCCCTTGCCACCGGCTTCCAGGCGCTTGAGGATTTCGTCTTCGACCGCCAGGTTCCAGGCAAAGTCGAATTCGCCGGTCTGCAGCACCGAGCGCGCGGCGCTCAATGCGTCGCCGCCGCCCTTCAGTTCGATCGCGTCGAAGAAGGGCTGGTTGGCCACGTGGTAGCCCATGTAGGCCTCGGCGCGAAGCATGTCACCGGGCTTGAAGTCGACGAACTTGTACGGGCCCGTGCCCACCGGCTTGACGTTGGCCGGGTTCTCGCGCGACTTGGCGCCGATGAAGTCGCCGAACACATGCTTGGGCAGGATCGGCCCGAAGCTGCCGGTGAAGGCTTCGGCCCAGAAGGGTGTCGGCTTGGGATAGACCACGCGCACCGTGTGCGAATCGATCTTCTCGACCTTGAGGTCCTTGTAGGTGGCCACCGTCACCGTGGCGGTGGCAGGGTCGGCGGCATAGGCGGCGGTGAAGAGCACGTCGTCGGCCGTGAAGGGCTTGCCGTCGTGCCAGGTGACGCCGCGCTTGAGCTTCCAGATGACGGTGGTGTTGTCGGCCGACAGCCCGCCGTTGGCACGCGAGGGGATCTCCGTGGCCAGGGTCGGGATCAGGTTGCCATCCGAATCCCAGCCGGCCAGCGGCTCGTAGAAGATGCGCGTGGCGTCCTGTTCCTTGGTGCCGCCGGCGAAGTGCGGGTTCAGGTGAACGGCACCTTGCCACCAGATCAGCTTGAGCACCCCGCCGCCGCCGCGTTTGGTGCCCTTGTAGGGGATCGCGGGGGTGGTCTGTGCCACGCCGGCATGCATCAGCATCATCGACGCCATCGGCGCCGTCAGGCCCAGCCCGACCATCTGCTGGATGAAGCCGCGGCGCGGCAGCTTGCCGGACTTGACGTCGTCGATCAGGCCATGCAGCTGTTTTTCGTTCATTCGATGACTCCTTGACATGTTCCGAAGGCCATGAAACGCCGGCCTGCGCGGGCCCGCCGTTTCGCATGCCGGGAAGTTGATCCGAAGCGGGGCAAAGAAACCATCCTCCGAAACCCTAGACGCCACAGGCACGGGCGCCACGCAGCCCAAGACAGCGGATGCAATTTCGGGGCCAACGTCGGGCTCCGCTACAGTTGCGCGCACCGCAATCACTGTGCGAACCCGTACCACGGCTGTGGTGCATGACTTCGTTGCCCATGAACCTTCGCCTGCGCCCGACGATGCTGTCCGACCTGGATTTCGTCATCTCGGTCGAACGCGACAGCCACAACCTGCCCTTCATCACCCCCTGGGAGCGCACCCAGCACGAAGGCGCGGTGCGCTTTCCGGATTTCCGTCATTTCATCGTTGAAGGCGGCGAAGACTACACGAGCATCGGCTTCGTCATCCTGCAGGGCTGCCGCAACCCGCAGCGCAGCGTGGAGCTCAAGCGGCTTGTGCTGCAGACCAAGGGCCGGGGCTACGGCCGCGCCTGCGTGCGGTTGCTCAAGCAGATGGCCTATCGCGACCTGCATGCGCACCGCTTCTGGCTGGACGTGAAGCAGCTCAACACCCGCGCGCTGGCACTTTACTCCAGCGAAGGCTTCGTCGAGGAGGGGCGGCTGCGCGAAAGCGTGCGCGTGTCGATCGACGGGGCCGACGGCTACGACTCGCTGGTGGTGATGAGCATGCTCGACCGCGAGTACCAGGCGCGCGTCGCGCTCGGCCAGGAAGGCGCCGTGCCGCTGGCCCAGGACCGCCGCAAACCCAAACCGCAAGAAGCAGACGCGTGATGACCGCCACGAAGATGGCCTCCTGCGCATCACCGACCGCACCTGTACCGACAAGCTGAATGACCCGCGAACCCGACCTCTTCGATCCGCCTCCCGCCGACCCCGGCGACGCCATCACGCTGGCCGACTACGCCGAACGCGCCTACCTCGAATACGCTTTGAGCGTGGTCAAGGGCCGCGCGCTGCCCGATGTGTGCGATGGCCAGAAGCCGGTGCAGCGCCGCATCCTCTACGCCATGCAGCGCATGGGGCTGGCCTATTCGGGCACAGGTGCCGGCGCCGCGCCCAAGCCGGTGAAGAGCGCGCGCGTCGTCGGCGACGTGCTCGGCCGCTTCCACCCGCACAGCGACCAGGCGGCCTACGACGCGCTGGTGCGCATGGCGCAGGGCTTCAGCCAGCGCTACCCGCTGATCGACGGCCAGGGCAACTTCGGCAGCCGTGACGGCGATGGCGCTGCGGCGATGCGCTACACCGAGGCCCGACTCGCCCCCATTGCACGTCTGCTGCTGGACGAGATCGACGAAGGCACGGTGGATTTCGTGCCCAACTACGACGGCTCGACGCAGGAGCCTTCGCTGCTGCCGGCGCGGCTGCCCTTCGTGCTGCTCAACGGCGCCAGCGGCATCGCCGTCGGCCTGGCCACCGAGGTGCCGAGCCACAACCTGCGCGAGGTGGCGGCTGCCGTGGTGGCGCTGATCCGCAACGAGCGTCTGAGCGATGACGAACTGTTCGAGCTGCTGCCGGCGCCCGATTTCCCCGGCGGCGCGCAGATCATCTCCAGCCCGAGCGACATTCGCGAGGCCTATGCCAGCGGACGCGGCTCGCTGAAGCTGCGCGCGCGCTGGAAGATCGAGGACCTGGCGCGCGGCCAGTGGCAGCTGGTGGTGACCGAGCTGCCGCCCGGCACCAGCTCGCAGAAGGTGCTGGAGGAGATCGAGGAACTTACCAACCCCAAGCTCAAGGCCGGCAAGAAGGCGCTGTCGCAGGAGCAGGTGCAATTGAAGGCCTCGGTGCTGGCGGTGCTGGATGCGGTGCGCGACGAGTCCAACAAGGACGCGGCCGTGCGCCTGGTGTTCGAGCCGCGCAGCCGCACGGTGGACTCAGGCGAGATGATCACCGCCTTGCTGGCGCACACCAGCCTGGAAAGCAGCGTGCCGATCAACCTGACGATGGTAGGGCGCGACGGCCGCCCGACGCAGAAGAGCCTGCGCCAGATGCTGGCGGAGTGGATCGATTTCCGCCAGGTCACGGTGCAGCGGCGCACGCAGTACCGTCTGGGCCGTGTGCTGGAGCGCATCCACATTCTCGAAGGCCGGCAGATCGTGCTGCTGAACATCGACGAGGTGATCCGCATCATCCGCAACGCCGACGAGCCCAAGCCGGCGCTGATCGAACGCTTCGGCCTGAGCGAGCGCCAGGCCGAGGACATCCTCGACATCCGGCTGCGCCAGCTGGCACGGCTGGAAGCTATTCGGATCGAGCAGGAGCTGAAGTCGCTGCGCGATGAGCAGGGCAAGCTGGAGGAGATCCTGGGCAGCCCGGCGGCGCTGAAGCGCACGCTGATCAAGGAGATCGAGGCCGATGCCAAGGCGCATGGTGACGAGCGCCGCACGCTGCTGCAGGAAGAAAAGCGCGCGGTGGCCGAGATCAAGGTGGTGGATGAGGCGGTGACGGTGGTGGTCAGCCTGAAGGGTTGGGTGCGCTCGCTGAAGGGCCACGAAGTCGACTTGGGCGCGCTGGCCTTCAAGGCCGGCGACGCGCTGTACGGCACCTTCGCCTGCCGCAGCGTCGATCCGTTGCTGGTTTTCGGCACGGCCGCCGGTGGCAGCGCGCGGGTCTACAGCGTCGCGGTGGCTGCGCTGCCGGGTGGGCGCGGCGACGGCCAGCCGATCACCTCGCTGATCGACCTGGAGGCCGGCACGCAGCCCGCGCACTACTTTGCCGGCGCCGCCGAGACGATGCTGCTGCTGGCCAACACCGGCGGCTTCGGCCTGCTCGCCAAGGTGGCCGACATGCTGGCGCGCAACAAGGGCGGCAAGAGCTTCCTCAGCATCGATGATGCGCACCAGCTGCTGCCGCCGGTGGCGCTGCTGTCGGGCCACGCGCAGGTGGCCTGCCTGAGCCTGGGCGCGCGTTTGCTGGTCTTCCCCCTGGACGAACTGAAGCACCAGCCCAACGGCGGCAAGGGCCTGACGTTGATGGACGTGGATGCCAAGGACCCGCTGGTGTCGGTGGCCAGCTTCGGCGAGCAATTGAAGCTGCTTGGGCTGGGGCGCAGCGCCAAGCCCAAGGAGGACCTGCTGCGCGGCACCGGCCTGGCCGAGCATGTGGGCAAACGCGCGCGCAAGGGCCGCAGCTGCGCCGGCTTCGTCAAGCTGCAGCGCGTGACGGCGGGCTGAGATCTGCACCATGCCAACAACGCACGCGCAAGACCCTGTGATCGGGTCGATGCCAATTCACAGCGCTCGCGCCGCATGTTTAGATTGCGCGAGCCACACCCCAAGACGCGACTTCGAGCCCGCTCACCCGGCCTGAGGTCGCCCAGGAGACTTTGACAGTGCAGCCGACCGATACCGCCGACCCCAACTACTTTCACAAGGTCGTCGATTGCCAGTGGGCCTGCCCGGCCCACACGCCCGTACCCGAGTACATCCGCCTGATTGCCCACGGCCGCTACAGCGATGCCTACATGGTCAACTGGGTGTCGAACGTCTTTCCCGGCATCCTGGGACGCACCTGCGACCGGCCCTGCGAACCTGCCTGCCGGCGAGGCCGGGTCGAAGAAGGAAACAGCCCCGGCGCAGGCCCGCACCAAGCCGGGAGCGCCCCCGTGGGGGGCCAGGGCGAAGCCCTTGGGGGCCAGGTCAAGCCCGAGCCGGTGGCCATCTGCCGCTTGAAGCGCGTCGCGGCCGACCACAAGGACGACATCCGCGACCGGCTGCCGAAGTCGCAAGCGCGCAACGGCAAGCGCGTGGCCTGTGTCGGCGCCGGCCCGGCCTCGCTGACGGTGGCGCGCGACATGGCGCCGCTGGGCTACCACGTCACGGTGTTCGATGGCGAGGCCAAGGCGGGCGGCTTCATGTGGTCGCAGATCCCGCGCTTTCGCCTGCCCGAAAGCGTGATCGACGAGGAAACCGGCTACATCACCGACATGCCGCATGTGCAGTTCATTGCAGGCCAGCGCATCGAGTCGATGAAGGCGTTGCTGGCTGAAGACTTCGACGCGGTCTTCGTCGGCTGCGGCGCACCGCGCGGGCGCGACCTGCAGATTCCGGGGCGCAAGGAGGCGGCCGACAGCATCCGCATCGGCATCGACTGGCTGGCCTCGGTGTCCTTCGGGCATGTCAAGTCAGTCAAGCCGCGTGTCATCGTGCTCGGCGGCGGCAACACGGCGATGGACTGCTGCCGTTCGGCACGGCGCCTGGGTTCCAGCGACGTGAAGGTCATCGTGCGCAGCGGCTTCGACGAGATGAAGGCCTCGCCGTGGGAGAAAGAGGACGCGATGCACGAGGGCATCCCGATCATCAACAACCACGTGCCCAAGGCCTTCGTGCACCAGGCCGGCCAGCTGGTCGGCATGAACTTCGAGATTGTCGAGCCGGTCTACGACGCCAAGGGCCGGCGCAGCCTCGAGCCCACCGGGCAGCCGGAAGTGTTCTTTGCCTGCGACGAAGTGCTCATCGCCGTCGGTCAGGAAAACGCCTTCCCGTGGATCGAGCGCGATGCCGGCATCGAGTTCGACGCGTCGGGCCTGCCGAAGCTGAATGCCACCACCTTCCAGTCCAGCCGCACCGAGGTGTTCTTCGGCGGCGATGCGGCCTTCGGGCCAAAGAACATCATCACCGCGGTGGCCCATGGGCACGAGGCGGCGGTGTCGATCGACCGCTTCCTGCAAGGCCAGGACGTGAGCGTGCGCCCGCCGCCGATGACCACGCTGATGTCGCAGAAGATGGGCATCCACGAAT
Source organism: Rubrivivax sp. (assembly GCA_035633375.1). Classification (GTDB taxonomy): domain Bacteria; phylum Pseudomonadota; class Gammaproteobacteria; order Burkholderiales; family Burkholderiaceae_C; genus Rubrivivax. Next base: position 3,118 of record DASQFA010000027.1, on the reverse strand, counting down.
GGAGCTACGACAACGCCATCTCCAACGACCATCGCTTCAAGGTGCCCTGGGCCAAGGCCGAAACCGCTCTGGCCAGCATCCGCATCGAGGTCGAACTGGGCTTCGACGCGGCCACGGCCTTCAAGGAAACGCAGCGCTGCCTGAACTGCGACGTGCAGACCCAGTTCACGCAGAACCTGTGCATCGAGTGCGACGCCTGCGTCGACATCTGCCCCACCGACTGCATCAGTTTCACTGCCAATGGCGACGAGGCCGATCTGCGCACTCGGCTCAGCGCGCCGGCCACCCACCTGAGCCAGGCGCTGTATGTCAGTGCCGACCTGAAGACCGGCCGCGTGATGGTCAAGGACGAGGATGTCTGCCTGCACTGCGGCCTGTGCGCCGAGCGCTGCCCCACCGGCGCGTGGGACATGCAGAAGTTCCTGATCGAGATGACGCATGCCGGGCCCGCCTGCCGCGATGCCGCGCCCAAGGCGCACGCAGTGGAGACCCCGGCATGAAGCACATCCGTGCCGTCAACGACTTCGTCGTCAAGTTCGCCAACGTCAACGGCTCGGGTTCGGCCTCGGCCAACGAGCTGTTCGCCAAGGCCATCATCCGCATGGGCGTGCCGGTTAGCCCGCGCAACATCTTCCCCAGCAACATCCAGGGCCTGCCCACCTGGTACGAGGCGCGCGTCAGCGAGAAGGGCTGGCTCGGCCGGCGCGGCGGGACCGACCTGATGGTGGCGATGAACCCGCAGACCTGGACGCAGGACGTGCGCGAGGTGGAGAGTGGCGGCTACCTGCTCTATGACTCCACCCGCCCGCTGCCTCACAGTGCCTTCCGCGACGACGTGGTCACGCTCGGCATGCCGATCACCGAGATCTGCAACGCCACCTACGACGACCCGCGCCAACGCCAGCTGTTCAAGAACATCCTTTATGTGGGTGCCCTGGCGCAACTGCTGGGCATCCACATCGATGTCATCGAATCACTGTTCGCCGAGCAGTTCCGCGGCAAGGAGAAGCTGCTGGCATCGAACGTGCGCGCGCTGCAGCTCGGGCGCGACTTCGCTGCCGAGCACTTGAAGGACCAGAGGGTCGGGCTGCGCGTCGAAAAGCGCGATCGGGTCGGCCAGCGCATCCTCGTCGACGGCAACACCGCCGCGGCGCTGGGCTGCGTGTACGGAGGCGCCACGGTCTGTGCCTGGTACCCGATCACGCCTTCGTCCTCGGTGGCCGAGGCCTTCCAGAAGTACTGCGCCAAGCTGCGCGTGGACAAGGACACCGGCGAACACCGCTACGCCATCGTTCAGGCCGAGGACGAGATCGCCTCGATCGGCATGGTCACGGGGGCGGGCTGGAACGGCGCACGCGCCTTCACCGCCACCTCGGGGCCGGGTGTGTCGCTGATGACCGAGTTCATCGGCCTGGCCTACTTTGCCGAGATCCCGGTGACCATCATCAACGTGCAGCGCGGCGGGCCCTCCACCGGCATGCCCACGCGCACGCAGCAGGCCGACATCCTGAGCTGTGCCTACGCCTCGCACGGCGACACCAAGCACGTGCTGCTGTTCCCCCAGGACCCCTTCGAGTGCTTCGAACACTGCGCCGCCGCGCTCGACCTGGCGGATCGTCTGCAGACGCCGGTGTTCGTCATGTCCGACCTGGACATCGGCATGAACCAGCGCCTGAGCGAGCCCTTCGCCTGGGACGATGCGCGCCGGTACGACCGCGGCAAGGTGATGAGTGCCGAAGAACTGGAAGCCGGCCGCGACTTCGGCCGCTACAAGGACGTGGACGGCGACGGCATCCCCTGGCGCACGCTGCCCGGCACGCACCCGACGAAAGGCAGCTACTTCACGCGCGGCACCACGCGCGACGAATACGCTCGCTATTCCGAGACCGGCCGCGACTACCTGCGCAACGTGCAGCGGCTCAGCGCGAAGTTCGGCACCGCGGCCACGCTGGTGCCGCAGCCGGTGCCGCGCGCTGCGGCACAGAAGACACGCCATGGCGTGATCTATTTCGGCAGCACCAGCCCGGCCATGGACGAGGCGCTGGAGCGACTGGCCGGCGCCGGCATCCACCTGAATGCGCTGCGGCTGCGCGCCTTCCCGTTCCCGGCCAGCGTGTGGGAATTCATCGAGGCCCATGACGAAGTCTTCGTGGTCGAGCAGAACCGCGATGCGCAGATGCGCAGCCTGCTGATCAACGAGCTGGCCGTGGCGCCGGGCCGGCTGTTTGCCGTGTTGCACTACGACGGCACGCCCATCACCGCGCGCTTCATCCACCAGGCCATCAGCCATCACACTGAGGCACGGGCTGCCGAACTCCACCGCAGGGCCAGAAGCACATGACCTACATCGCCAAACCGCGGCTGCACCACCCCACGCTGGCGACCAACAAGGTCGGCCACACACGGCGCGACTACGAAGGCAAGATCAGCACGCTGTGCGCCGGCTGCGGCCACGACAGCATCAGCGCGGCCATCATCCTGGCCTGCTGGGAGCTTGACATCGAGCCGCACCGCGTGGCCAAGCTGTCGGGCATCGGCTGCAGCAGCAAGACGCCGGACTACTTTCTCGGCGCCAGCCATGGCTTCAACACCGTGCATGGGCGCATGCCCAGCGTGCTGACCGGCGCCAACCTGGCGAATCGCGAACTGCTCTATCTGGGTGTGTCGGGCGACGGCGACTCGGCCTCCATCGGCCTGGGCCAGTTTGCGCATGCCATGCGACGCGGCGTACGCATGGTCTACATCGTCGAGAACAACGGCGTCTACGGCCTGACCAAGGGCCAGTTCTCGGCCACCGCCGACCGCGGCTCGAAGTCGAAGAAGGGCGTGATCAACGCCGACGCGCCGGTCGACCTGATCGCCATGGCGCTGCAGCTCGGCGCCACCTATGTGGCGCGCGGCTTCTCGGGCGACAAGGCGCAGCTGGTGCCTCTGATCGAGGGCGCCATCCGCCACGGCGGCGCGGCCTTCATCGACGTCATCAGCCCCTGCGTGGCCTTCAACAACCACGAAGGCAGCACGCGCAGCTACGACTATGTGCGCGAGCACAACGAGGCCGTCAGCCGCATCGACTTCATCGACCTGGCGCAGGAAATCAGGGCCGAGCCTTCGCCCGGCG
>DASQFA010000026.1:0-17400 GCA_035633375.1 Rubrivivax sp. | reverse complement strand
GCGCTGGGCACGCGCGACGTGGCGAAGGTGCAGGCCCAAGCCGAGGCCTGGCGGCCGTGGCGCGCCTATGCGGTGATACGACTTTGGCAAACCCTGGAGGACAAGACATGACACCCGACCCGTACATCCCGCACCACGCCGTCATGCCTGCGCGCCGCGCCGGCCGCACGGCAGCGCCTGGCGGCATTCGTGGTGCCGACCATTGGGTTGCCCAGGCACGCTTCGATTCACCGCTGGGGCCGCTCACGGCGGCGGCCACGGCAAAGGGCCTGGCAGGGCTGTGGTTCGACGGCCAAGCGCATCACCCCGGGCCCTTGCAGGCGGCCCAGGACGCACGGAACCCCTTCATCGCCCAGGCCCGCGAAGAACTGCTGCGTTACTGGCAGGGCGCTGCGGGCATGGCCTTCAAGGTGCCGCTGGACGCGCAGGGAACCCCCTTCCAGCAGGCGGTGTGGCGCGCCCTGCGCGACATCCCCGGCGGGCGCACCAGCACCTATGCACACATCGCCCTGCGCGCAGGATTGCCGCGCGCGGTGCGCGCGGCGGGCGCGGCCATCGGACGCAACCCGCTGTCCATCATCGTGCCCTGCCACCGCGTGCTCGGGTACGACGGCTCGCTCACCGGCTATGCCGGCGGGCTGCAGCGCAAGCGCAGCCTGCTGCAGCGTGAAGGCGCGCTGCCACCGGCGTCAGGCCGCCCATGAGGCCGCGCGACATCGCCGACCTGGTGCTGCTGGCCGCGCTGTGGGGCGCGTCCTTCCTGTTCTCATGCGCGTCGCCGCACCGCATTCCGTGTAGTGCCGCTGGCCGCGCTGCATGTGGCCGGAGCGGCACTGCTGCTGGCACTGTGGGTCGCGCAGGGCGCCTTGTCCGCGATGCGACCGCACTGGCGGCCCCTTCCAGGCATTCAGCTTCGCCGCCTTGTCAATCAGCGCCGGGTTGTCGTCCATTCTCAACGCCAACAGCCCGATGTTCGGCGCGCTAATCGGCATGCTCTGGGCCGGCATGTTCCTGGGCGAGGCCGTCAGGCCTGGCCTGCTGGCGCTGTGCGCCTTGTCCTGCTCGGCACCAGCCTGGCCACCGGGCTGCTGCAACTTCCGGCCGACACGCGAAACACACGCTGAGCCAAATGACCGTATGGCACGAACCGTCAGTGGAAACGACAACGGCGAGGATCCGTGAGGACCCTCGCCGTGAGCTGATGCACCGGCCTCGAGGCCGGTGAGTCAGGGGGACTTCTTCGGTGCGGCACCAGACTCTGCTGGCACGTTGCTCACGCCCGTGCCGGGGATTTCGCCTGCCTTGTTGGCGGCCGCGGTGGACGCCTTGCGCGCGTCCCGGGTGGTGTCACTCGTGGCCGCGGCGGCCTTCGGCGAAACGACGCCCGCAGCGTCTCCGCTCTTGCCGGTGCCGGTGCCAGGGATCGCGCCAGCCTTGTTGGCTTCGGCGGTGGCAGCCTTGCGCGCGTCGCGCGTGGTGTCGGTCGTGGCCGCCTTCTCCTTCGGCGATTGCTGGCCGGCGGCATCCGCAGGCACCAGGCTCTTGGAGGCGGCCTTGTTGGCGTCGGCGGCTTCCTTCTTGACTTCGGCGCGCGTCGGTGCCGATGCAGCCTGGGCCATCACGGATTGGGCGCCGAACAGCGCGAGTGCAGCCACGGTGAGCGAGCTAAGGGTCTTCTTCATGGTCAGTTTCTCCTAGGGTTTGATCAGCTTGCAAGTACACAGATGCATGGAGCAGGTGTCAGCAGCATCATCGCTGCGTGTCCTGAACCCCAAACGCGCTGAGGTTGTCACGGCGCAGCATGATAACGCGGCAGTGCGCCAAGGGTTGACATCTGCTGCTGCTTGGCAGAATGTGGTTGCAATTCGTTTCGAATATGCGACAGACGGCAACGACGCTCGGCGTGGCGCTGTGCCGCATCGGATGCAGGCGCGAGCCGTGTCGCGGTGGCGGCCGCCACCGAACCTGTGACGGCCGATGCGCCGCGTGGCGCGACAATGGTCAGCGATCCGGCAATTTGAAAAGGCGCATGGATTCCTCCCGCAGAAAAGGGGCAGGCCCCGACCGTGCCACGGCACTCGCGCAGTACCGTCGCCGTGCCGCCGTGTATGACATCGAACTCGCCCTATTCGAACCGGTGAGGCGGCGTGCCGTGGCCTGGCTTGCCCCGCGCCCGGGCGACACGGTGCTGGACGTGGGCTGCGGCACGGGCTTGAGCTTCGAGCTGCTGCAAGCCGCGGTCGGTGCGCGCGGCCGCATCATTGGCATCGAGCAGAGCCCGGAGATGATCGATCGCGCCCGCCAGCGGGTGGCACAACATGGCTGGCGCAACGTCACGCTGCTGTGCTCACCGGCCGAATGCGCGCGATTTGCCACCCAGGCCGATGGCGCATTGATGCATTTCACGCACGACATCCTGCAGCGCGACGACGCGCTGAACAACGTGGTCCGCCATCTGCAGCCCGGTGCATGCGTCGTGGCCTCGGGCCTGAAGTGGGCGCCGCCGTGGGCCGCCCCCGTCAACCTGTTCGTCTACGCGGCGGCCCGACGCTCAGTCAGTTCGTTGGCGGGGCTGCACCGACCTTGGCACAGGCTCGAAGCCCTGCTGGGCAGGCTGGAACTGCGCAACCTGCTTGCGGGTGGGGTTTATGTCGCGCGCGGGCACACCCCCCGCAAGTCATAGGCGTCGCGTGCCGACACGCGCACGCTACAGCAGCAGTTCGATCAGATACGGCCCGCCACTGGCCAGGCCGCGCCGCAACTCGCGGGCAAAGGCCCCCAGGTCCGAGGCCTGTCCCGCTTCGACACCGTGGCCACGCGCCAGTGCGCGCCAGTCGAGCGCCGGGCGATCGAGCGTGAGCATGTCGGTGGCGCGTTGCCCGGGCGCGCCGGCACCGACATTGGCGAACTCGCCGCGCAGGATCTGGTAGGCACGGTTGGCAAAGACGACGATGGTCACGTCCAGCGACTCGCGCGCCAGGGTCCACAGCGCTTGCAGCGTGTACATCGCGCTGCCGTCGCCTTCGAGCGCGATGACCTTGCGCGACGGGCAGGCCAATGCCGCACCCACGGCAACCGGCAGGCCGTAGCCGATCGAGCCACCCATGCTGGTGAGCCAAGCATGCGGCTGCGAGTGTGTGGTCGGGCCGGCCAGCCCGCGCCCGCTGGACACCGCTTCATCCACGACGATGGCGTCGCGCGGCAGCAGCGCACCCAGCACGGCCGCCACGCCATCCAGCGTGATGGCGCCTTGGGGCAAGGCCGGCAACGCAAGATCGGCCACATGCGCCGGCGCCAGAGCACGTGCGTCCAACTCGTCGGCCAGCGCATCCAGCGCGGCGAGAATATCGTCCTGCACCTCGGCAAGGGTGGTGAAGACACATTGCGGCGCCGCCAGCAGGCTGGGCTTGCCCGGATACGCGAAGAATCCGACTGGCGGCTTGGCGCCGACGAGCACGATCTGGCGGAAGTCCTTCAGCAGGGCCAGCGCGCTGTCTACCACATAGGGCACGCGCTGCGTGGCCACGCGGCCGGCGCCGCGCTCCAGGCGCGGAGTGTTGTATTCGCTGAGCACGGCACAGCCAGTCTTCGCCGCGATGCGCCCAGCCATCGCCAATGCTTCTTCTCGCACCGCCACGCCGCCCAGCAACAGGGCGCAGGGTTCGCGCCCTCGCAAGGCCCGGGCCGCCGCAGGCACCGCCTGCGCCGCCACCGCAGCACGCGGCGCCGGGCTGCGCGCGCGCTGCGGGGCGTCAGCTTCGCCCCAGGCGGTGTCGGCCGGCAGGATCAGCGTGGCGATCCGCCCGGGGGCGGTGCGCGCTGCTTCCACCGCCAAAGCGCCGTCGGCCGCCACCTCCCTCGAGGAAACCGAAGTCCTGACCCAGTCCGACATCGGCCGCGCCACGGCCTGGATGTCCGCGGTCAACGGTGCGTCGTGCGCCAGGTGGAAGGTGGCGTGTTCACCGACGATGTTGACGATGCCCGAACGCGCCTTCTTCGCGTTGTGCAGGTTGGCCAAGCCGTTGGCCAGGCCCGGACCCAGGTGCAGCAGCGTGGCGGCCGGCCGCTCGGCCATGCGATAAAAGCCATCGGCCGCACCCGTGACCACGCCTTCGAACAGGCCGAGCACGCAGCGCATGCCCGCCACCTTGTCGAGCGCGGCCACGAAGTGCATCTCCGAGGTGCCTGGGTTGGTGATGCACAGATCGACGCCGCTGTCGATCAGCGTGCGCACCAGACTCTCGGCGCCGTTCATCCGGGACTCTGCCTTCATGCGTGGCGATGTCGGGACTTTAGCCGTTGGCGCGACACGCGCCAGCGGGCAAAATGCCGGGCATGGCCGCTGCCGCGATCAGCTTCCGATTGGCCCGGGCGCAGGATGCAGGATCCGTCGCCGCCATGTCGCGCGACCTGATCGAGGCCGGTCTGGGCTGGAAATACGATGCGCCCAGGGTGGCCGCGCTCATCGCCGACCCCGAGACGATCACGCTGGTGGCCAACGATCGCATCGGCCTGGTCGGGTTCGCGATCATGCAGCTCGGCGACGAGCGCGCCCATCTGCTGCTGCTGGCCGTGCGTCCGGGCAGCCAGCGCCAAGGTGTGGCCAGCCGCTTGATGCAGTGGCTGTTTGCGTCGGCGCGCGTGGCCGGCATAGCCGAGATGAGCCTGGAACTGCGCGCCGGCAACGAAGCGGCGCGCGCCTTCTATCGGGCATCCGGCTTCTGCGACGCCGGCCGGGTCAGCGGCTATTACCGCAATCGCGAAGCTGCGCTTCGCATGTTGCGTGTGTTGTACAGCCGCAGCGACGCCGTCGCCGAATGGCAGCCGCCGACGCTGCGCCGGCCATAGGCGCTTGCTTTGATTGGGCCTGCATGGCTTCGGGCTGGCAATTCGGCCAAGGCCGGACTCGCCGGCGCCGATACGAGCCGCAAGGCGTGTACTGCGGCGCGGCGCCCAGCCGCCTGGCCATCGATGGGGGTCGAGGCGCGACGCCTGCCCCTGTCGCGGTGCAGCCCATCGCTCGCGCGCGCTGGCGAGCAGCAGGTCTGCACCGACAGCCGGCACTCAGGCAGGTGTGCCCTGAGAACGACGCTGGCTTGCGCAGCACCACCGTCTTCCACGTGCCAGGTGCTTGCCAGCGGCCAAGGTGCAGACGGGGGCTTTGTACGGGGCGAGCCGATGGGGCCGGGCTGCAACCCTTCAGTCCGTGTCCTTGCGGCTCGGCGCGCGCCGTTCATCACAGACCCCTTCGTAGAGTGCCATGTAGTGGCGCGCAGGGCCTTCCCAGGACAGATCTTCCGCCATGCCGCGCCGCATCAGGCCAGCCCAGGCTTGGGGTTGCCTGAACAGGGCGACGGCGCGCGAGATGGCACCCTCTAGCGCTTGCGGGTGCGCGCTGTCGAAGACAAAGCCGTTGTCGCCGGCTGCGGGTTCGGCGCCGCCAGTGTCGCGCACCGTGTCTGCAAGCCCGCCCACGCGCCGCACGATGGGCACGGTACCGTAGCGCAGACCGTACATCTGCGTCAGACCGCAAGGCTCGAAGCGCGACGGCACGAGGATCATGTCGGCTCCGGCGACCAGCCGGTGCGCGCCGATTTCGTCATAGCCCAGCAGCACGCCGACGCGGCCAGGGTGGGCCACGGCGGCGGCGCGCATGGCCGACTCGAGAGCGGCCTCCCCCGTGCCTTGCACCACCAGCTGCCCCCCCATGCGCACGATTTCCGGCAGCACCGCCAGCACCAGGTCCATGCCCTTTTGCGACGTCAGGCGCGAGACCACGCCCAGCAGCGGCGCGTCCGGTTCGATAGCCAAGGCGAAGTGGCGCTGCAAGGCTGCCTTGCACGCGGCCTTGCCCTGCAGTTTCGCGGCGCTGTAGCGTTGCGGCAGCGCCGTGTCGGTGGCCGGATCCCAGACCTGGGTGTCGATGCCGTTGAGGATGCCCGACATGTCGGCGCCGCGGCCGCGGATCACGCCTTCCAGTCCCGCGCCGAACTCCGGCGTGGCGATCTCGCGCGCGTAGGACGGGCTGACGGTGGTCACGCGGTCGGCGAACTTCAGCCCGGCCTTCATGAACGACAGCTGCCCGTGGAACTCTAGCGCGGTGGGCGACATGTAGCGAGACGACAGCCCCAGCAGCGCGCAGTCGTCGTGCCTGAACAGGCCCTGGAAGGTCAGGTTATGGATCGTGAACACCGACGCCGTCTCACCCGCCGGGTGCGCCTGCAGATAGGCACAACTCATCGCGGCATGCCAGTCGTGGGCATGCACCACGTCGGGTGCCCATTCGGGATCGAGCTCACCCTGCGCCAGCTGGGCCGCAGCCCAACCGAGCAGGCCGAAGCGCTGCAGGTTGTCGGCCCACTCGGCACCGGTGCCGTCCTGATAGGGGCCACCATCGCGTTGGTAGAGGAAGGGCGCGTCGATCACATAGACCGGCACATGCGTGTAAGGCATTTGCGCACGCAGCAGGCTGACCTTTGCCGCGCCGAACACCGAGCCGAGCTGACACACGCGCTTGGCATGCAGCACGGCATCGCGTATGCCGGGCAGCCCAGGCAGCAACAGCCGCAGATCGGCTCCCTGCGCGCACAGTGCCTGGGGCAGCGCGCCCAGGACGTCGGCCAGGCCCCCGGTCTTGAGCAGCGGAAAGATCTCGGCGCCGACCTGTAGAACCTTCATGTGCACAAACTCAACGCAGCGCGTTGAGCATGCTCTCCGTGACCAGCGTGATGCCGTTGGCCGTGCGGTAGAAGCGCCGCGCGTCTTCGACCGGGTCTTCGCCGATGACCATGCCTTCGGGCAGCACGCAACTGCGGTCCACCACCACGCGCGTCAGCCGCACGCCGCGCCCCACTTCCGCCGACGGCAACAGCACCGACCAATTGACCACGGAATAGGAACGCACACGCACGCTCGAAAAGAGCACCGAGCGAAAGACCCGGCCGGAGACGATGCAGCCGCCAGAGACCATCGATTCGATGGCCATGCCACGCCGGTCGTCCTGGTTATGCACGAACTTCGCCGGCGGCAACTGTTGTTGGTCGGTCAGGATCGGCCACTTCGTGTCGTACAGGTTCAGCAGTGGGTCGGTGGCGGTCAGGTCGATGTTGGCGTCCCAGTACGCGTCGATCGTGCCCACGTCGCGCCAGTAGGGCGCCTCGCCAGGTTTGGTGCCGACGCAGCTCAAGGTGAACGGATGCGCCACCGCGTTGCCTTCGCGAACCGCACGCGGAATGATGTCCTTGCCGAAGTCGTGGCTCGAGTTCGGATCGGCCATGTCGCGCTTGAGCTCTTCGTACAGGAACTTGGCATCGAAGATGTAGATGCCCATGCTGGCCAGCGAGGTGTCGGGCCGGCCCGGCATGGTGGGCGGGTTGGCCGGCTTCTCGACGAAGTCCGTGATCAGGCGCCTTTCGTCCACGGCCATGACACCGAAGGCGCTGGCCTCGCTGGCAGGCACCTCGATGCAGCCCACGGTGCACGGCCGTCCCTGGGCGGCGTGGTCGGCAAGCATCAACGCATAGTTCATCTTGTAGACATGGTCGCCGGCCAGAACCACCACGTAGTCGGCGTCGTAACCGTCCAGTATGTCCTGGTTCTGCGATACGGCGTCCGCCGTGCCGCGATACCAGGACTCCTCGTCGACGCGCTGCTGTGCGGGCAGCAGGTCGACGAACTCGTTCATCTCGGTCTTCATGAAGGCCCAGCCGCGCTGCAGGTGGCGCAGCAGGCTGTGGCTCTTGTATTGCGTGATCACGCCGATGCGGCGGATGCCGGAGTTCAGGCAGTTCGACAACGCGAAGTCGATGATGCGAAACTTGCCGCCGAAATACACCGCGGGCTTGGCGCGACGATCGGTCAGGTTCTGCAGGCGGCTGCCCCGCCCGCCGGCCAGCACCAGCGCCACCGCACGCTTGGGAAGATCCAGAGTCTGCGCCAGATAGTTGGAGTTCATCGGCATCCTTCATCGTTCAACGGTCCGGGCCGCGGGCCGCCGCTTGACTATTGTCAGGCCATATCGATCGGGACCGAACCGGGCCGCGCCCGGGCCTGCGAAAATCCGGTGGGCTCGGCAAGGCGTCCGTGCGGGCGCGCGCAAGCAGTGGCTGGCGCGGACATTGCATCCGGACTGGCGCTTTCTGGCCCCTTCAGCAGCGGCGATACTGCGGGCTGGGCCCGAATTGCCCCCCATTGACCACAGAGGACAGGACCGATCATGAACTTTGCTGACGTCAACCCGCTGGGTGCCGAACTCGAGCGCCAATTGCTCGATCATGTGGGCGTCGCGCCCGCCGAAGCCACGGTGGCCGACCTGATGAGAGGGGTGGCCCAACTGGCACGCGAGCAGCTGTCGCAACGCTGGGTGACAGTGCAGGCGCAGCAGCGTGGCAGCCGTCGCGTGTACTACCTGTCGATGGAGTTCCTGATGGGCCGCACGCTCGGCAATGCCTTGGCGGCGCTGGGCCTGGAGGGCGAGGCTGCCGCCGCGCTGGCCGCGCAGTCGCGGCGCCTCGAGGACATCGAGCAGCATGAGGCCGACGCGGCGCTCGGCAACGGCGGCCTGGGCCGGCTGGCGGCCTGCTTCCTGGATTCGATGGCCACGCTGGGACTGCCCTCCTTCGGCTACGGCATCCGCTACGAGTACGGCATGTTTGCCCAGTCGATCGTCGACGGCCGGCAGGTGGAGCGCCCGGACTCCTGGCTCGGCGACGGCTCGCCCTGGGAGTTTCCACGCCGCGGTGTGCGTTATCCGGTGCGCTTTGGTGGGCATGTGGACCACAGCGGCGACCGGGCGCAGTGGCTGGCTGCTGCCGAAGTCAGCGCCAAGGCCTTCGACATGGTGGTGCCGGGGCATGGCACACAGCATGTCAGCACGCTGCGCCTGTGGCGGGCGTCGGCCCCCGATCACATCGACCTGCATGCCTTCAACAGCGGAGACTACGCGCGCGCCGCCGAAGTGAAGAACGAATTCGAGAACATTTCCTGGGTGCTGTACCCCAACGACAGCACACCCGCAGGTCGCGAGTTGCGGCTGCGCCAGGAGTACTTCTTCACCAGCGCCTCGATCCAGGACATCGTCGCGCGTCACCTGATCGAACACGGCACCCTGGAGAACCTGTCCGACAAGGTCGTGATCCACCTCAACGACACGCACCCGGCCATCGGCGTGGCCGAGCTGATGCGCTTGTTGTGCGACGAACACTCGCTGCGCTGGGCCGAGGCCTGGGCAATGACACAGCGCATCTTCAGCTACACCAACCACACGCTCATGCCCGAGGCTCTGGAAACCTGGGCGGTGTCGCTGATGCAGCATGTGTTGCCGCGTCACATGGAGATCATCCTGCGCATCAACCAGGAGTTCCTCGACTTCGCGGCGGCGCTTCGCCCGGGCGACGACCAGTTCCTGCGCAGGCTGTCCTTGATCGATGAATCGGGCGAACGGCGCGTGCGCATGGCCCATCTGTCCATCGTCGGCAGCCACAAGGTGAACGGCGTGTCGGCACTGCATTCGCAACTGCTCGTCAAGACCATCTTCGCCGACTTTGCCAGCCTGTGGCCCGAGCGCTTCACGAACATGACCAACGGCGTCACGCCGCGGCGCTGGCTGGCCCATTCGAACCCGGGTCTGAGCCGGCTCATCGATCGCCGCATCGGCGAAACCTGGCGCCTCGAGCTGACCCAGCTCGAGCGCTTGTTGCCACTGGCCGAGGACGCGGATTTCCGCGCCGAGTTCATGGCGGTGAAGCTGTCCAACAAGCGCCGCCTGGCGGAGCACATCGCGGCGGCCACCGGCACCCGTGTCGATCCCGCCAGCCTGTTCGACGTGCAGGTCAAGCGCATCCACGAATACAAGCGCCAGTTGCTGAACCTGCTGCACGTGGTGACGCACTACCAGAACATGCTGGCCGACCCGACGCGCGACTGGGTGCCGCGCACCGTGATCTTCGCCGGCAAGGCGGCATCAAGCTACCACATGGCCAAGCAGATCATCCGGCTGATCCATGATGTCGGGCATGTGGTCAACCAGGATGCGCGTCTGGGCGGCCGGCTGAAAGTGGTGTTCGTGCCGAACTACGGTGTCTCGGTGGCCGAGGTGATCATGCCCGGCGCCGATCTTTCCGAGCAGATCTCCACCGCTGGCACCGAAGCCTCCGGCACCGGCAACATGAAGCTGGCGCTGAACGGCGCGCTCACCATTGGCACCGACGACGGTGCCAACATCGAGATACGCCAGTGCGTCGGCGACGAGCACATCTTCATCTTCGGTCATGACGCGCAGCAGGTTGCGGCGCTGCGCCAGGGCGGCTACCAGCCGCTGCGCATCCATGACCAGCACCCGCGCCTGCGCGCCGTGCTGCAGGCGATCGGCGGCGGCGGCTTCTCGCCGGACGAACCCAGTCGCTACCGTGGCCTGGTGGATGCCTTGCTGTGGGGGGGCGACCACTACCAGTTGCTTGCCGACTACGACTCCTACCTTTCAGCGCAGGCGCGCGTCGCCGCCTTGTACCGTGATCCGCACGCCTGGGCGCGCTCGGCCATCACGAACGTCGGCGGCATGGGCATGTTCTCCTCGGACCGCACGATCCGCGAGTACGCACGGCAAATCTGGCATGTCGACGCGCAGCCCGGCTCACGCGCAGCCAACTGAGCTCGAGCATGCTTTCGAATCAGGATGTGCAGTTGATTTGTCAGGGGCGGCATGCCGATCCGTTCGGCGTCTTGGGTGTGCACTCGCGTGCCGACGTGGGTGCCTGGCTGGCGGTGTTCCTGCCGGGCGCGGCAACGGTGTGTGCGCTGGGCGCCGACAGCGGTGAGCTGCTCGCCACGCTGCAGTTGCGCGACGCTGCGGGCCTGTTCGAAGGGCCGCTGCCGGCGATGCTGCCGTATCGCCTGCAGGTGCGCTGGGCGGACGGCCAGAGTGCGCTGCTCGAGGACCCGTATCGCTTCGGCCAGGTGCTGGGCGAAGTCGACGCCTGGCTCCTGGGCGAGGGCTCGCATCTGCGTCCCTTCGAGATCCTCGGCGCCACGCCCGCGGTGCAGCAGGGAGTGGCCGGCTGCAGCTTCGCGGTGTGGGCGCCCAACGCGATGCGGGTCAGCGTGGTCGGAGATTTCAACCACTGGGACGGACGCCGCCACCCGATGCGCCTGCGCCGCGAATGCGGCGTGTGGGAAATCTTCCTGCCCGGCGTGGGCGAAGGCGCCCGCTACAAGTTCGAGTTGCTGTCCGGCGAAGGGCAGTTGCTGCCGCAGAAAGTGGATCCGTACGCGCGCCAGGCCGAGTTGCGCCCGGCCACGGCCAGTGTCGTGGCCTCGCTGCCGCAGCGCCAGCCTCATTCGCCGCAACGTCAGCGCGCGAACGCGCTCGATGCGCCGATGAGCATCTACGAGGTGCATCTGGGCTCGTGGCGGCGTTGTGTCGAAGAGGGTGACCGCTGGTTGAACTGGGACGAACTGGCGGACCAGCTGGTGCCCTATGCCAGCCAGATGGGTTTCACGCACCTCGAGCTGATGCCGGTGACCGAGCATCCCTTCGACGGCTCCTGGGGCTATCAGACGCTTGGCCTGTACGCGCCGACCGCGCGCTTCGGTGAACCGGCCGGCTTTGCACGCTTCGTCAAGCGTGCGCATGCCGCCGGCCTGGGCGTGCTGCTGGACTGGGTGCCGGCGCACTTTCCGACCGATGAACATGGCTTGGCACGCTTCGACGGCACGGCCCTGTACGAGTACGCCGACCCACGCGAAGGCTTCCACATCGACTGGAGCACGCTGATCTACAACTTCTCGCGCACCGAAGTGCAGAACTTCCTGGTGGGCAGCGCGTTGTACTGGCTGGAACGCTATGACGTCGACGGGCTGCGCGTCGATGCCGTGGCGTCGATGCTGTACCGCGACTACAGCCGCAAGCACGGTGAATGGGTGCCCAACGCCCATGGCGGCCGCGAGAACCTGGAGGCGATTGCCTTCCTCAAGCGCTCCAACGAGGTGGTGGGTGTGCAGCGGCCGCAGGCGGTGACGCTGGCCGAGGAATCGACCGCCTTCCCCGCGGTCTCGCGGCCCACCTTCGCAGGCGGGCTGGGTTTCCACTACAAGTGGAACATGGGCTGGATGCACGATACGCTGGCCTACATGGCACGCGAGCCGGTGCACCGCCAGTTCCATCATGGCGAGATGAGCTTCGGCCTGATGTACGCCTTCAACGAGAACTTCGTGCTGCCGCTGTCGCACGACGAAGTCGTGCACGGCAAGGGATCGATGCTGCGCCGCATGTCGGGCGATCGATGGCAGAAGTTCGCCAACCTGCGTGCCTACTATGGCTTCATGTTCGGACACCCCGGCAAGAAGCTGATGTTCATGGGCCTCGAATTCGCCCAGGAGAACGAGTGGTACCACGAACGCAGCCTGGATTGGCATCTTCTGCACGACCCGCTGCATGGCGGCGTGCAGGCCCTGGTGCGCGACCTGAACCACCTCTACCGGCACAGCGCCGCTTTGCACCAGCGCGATTTCAGCGCCGACGGCTTCGAATGGATCTCGCACAGCGATGCAGCCCACAGCGTGCTCAGTTTCGTACGCCGCAGCGCTGACGCAAGCGCATTGACGCTGGTGGTGTGCAACTTCACGCCCGTGGTGCGGCGCGGCTGGCGCGTGGGCGTGCCGCGCCCGGGGCGCTGGCGCGAATGCCTGAACACCGACTCCGCCTTCTACGGCGGCAGCAACGTGGGCACGCCACTGGGCGTGGCCGATTCGCATCGCGAAGCCTGCAACGAGCGCACGGATTCGATCGTCATCGACCTGCCACCGCTGGCTACCGTGATGTTCGAATGGTGCCCCTGAGCGACACGGTCGACGGCGTGCTGCGAATACTGCCCACGCTGCAGGCAGGCAGACCGTGGCCGTTGGGCGCCAGTGTGGATGCAGCGGGCGTGAACTTCGCCGTCTTTTCGGCGCATGCGTCGGCCATCGAACTGTGTCTGTATGACGGCGAGGGCAGCCGCGAACTGGCGCGCAGCGCCCTGCCCGGGCGCAGCGGCGACGTCTGGCACGGCCACTTGAGCGGTGCAGGCGCGGGCCTGGTGTATGGGCTGCGTGCGCACGGACCCTGGTCGCCCCAGACGGGCCACCGCTTCAATGCGAACAAGCTGCTGCTCGACCCTTACGCGCGCGAAACCGTCGGTGAGTTCACCTGGTCCGACCTACACCGTGGGCACATGACCGAGAACCCGCAGCGCCTGGACCCACGGGACAACGGCGCGACGGCGCTGAAGGCGCGTGTGGTGCAAGAGCACTTCGACTGGCACGACGATGCACCCCCGGCCACGCCCTGGGCCGACACCGTGCTGTACGAGGTGCACGTGCGCGGCTTCAGCAAACTGCACCCGGGCATCGCCGCAGGGCAGCGCGGCACCTTTGCCGGCCTGGCCTCACCCGCTGCCATCGCCCACCTGCAGCGCCTGGGCGTGACCGCGGTGAACCTGCTGCCGGTGCATCTTTTCATCGACGAAGAGCGATTGGTCCGCATGGGGCTGCGCAACCACTGGGGCTACAACACGCTGGGTTTCTTCTGCGTCGAGCCGCGCTATGCAAGTGCCCGGGGCGGCAGGGCAGCGCGCGATGAGTTCCGCCACATGGTGCGGGCTCTGCACGCGGCCGGCATCGAAGTCATCCTGGACGTGGTCTTCAATCACACCGCCGAAACCGATGCGCTGGGCCCCACGCTCAGCTGGCGCGGATTGGACAACGCCAGCTACTACCGGCTGGTCGAAGGCCGCGCCGAGGACTATGAAAACCACACCGGCTGCGGCAACACGCTGGACATCCGCCATCCACGTGTGCTGCAGATGGTCATGGACAGCCTGCGCTACTGGGTCGACGAGATGCATGTCGATGGCTTCCGCTTCGACCTGGCCACAGTGCTGGGCCGCGGCAACCATGGCTTCGATCGCGGCGGCGCGTTCTTCGCGTGCCTGGCTCAGGATCCGTTGCTGGCCGGCGTGAAGCTCATCGCCGAACCGTGGGACATCGGCCCCTGGGGCTACCACCTGGGTCAGTTTCCCACCGGCTGGCTCGAATGGAACGACCGCTTTCGCGACACGATGCGCGCCTTTTGGCTGGGCGGGGCCTGCACGCGCGGCGAGTTCGCGCGCCGGCTGTGTGGATCTTCAGACCTGTTCCAACACCGGCAGCGCGCCCCGTCGGCATCACTCAACTATGTCGTGTCGCACGACGGTTTCACGCTGCGCGACCTGGTCAGCTACGACATGCGCCACAACCAGGCAAACGGCGAAGACAATCGCGACGGGCCCTCGCGAAACCTCAGCTGGAACTGCGGCTGGGAGGGCCCCACCTACGAGCCGGTCGTGCTGGAGCGGCGCTGGCGGCTGCAGCGCGCGCTGCTGGCCACGCTGCTGTTCGCCCAGGGCACACCGATGTTCGCAGCCGGCGACGAGCTCGGCCACAGCCAACAAGGCAACAACAACCCCTACTGCCAGGACAACCCGATCACCTGGATCGACTGGAGCCAGGCCGACGAGGCTTTGATCGAATTCACGGCCGCACTGCTGAAGGCGCGACGCCAATGGCTGCCTTTGGGCGCCGAATGGTACGGCGGCGCATCCGACGCGCCAGGCGATCCTGATTTGCTCTGGCTTCGCTCCAGCGGCCGCGAACCGGAGAGCGTGCATTGGGACAGCCATGCGTCGCGCGTCCTGGGCGTCAGGATCGCCCGGCCTGCACGTTTAACGAGTCCACTGCTGCTGGTGTTCAATGCCGGCGAAAACGACATCCCGTTCATCCTGCCCGCCGGTGGCTGGCAGTTGCTCTTCGACAGCGCAAGCCCGGACGCGGCTGCGCCGTGGCCCAGTGAGGTGTTGCCAACAATGACCGTGCCGGCACGCAGCGTGCGCCTGCTCGGCCAGATCACGGACTGATCCATGCGATTTCCAAGAGCCAGCGGCGTGTTGCTGCACCCCACCTCTTTGCCCGGGCCGCATGGTTGTGGTGACTGCGGTGCCGCAGCCTATCATTTCATCGATTGGCTGGTCTCCGCTGGCCAGAGGCTCTGGCAGATCCTGCCCTTGAGCAGCATCGGCGCCGGCAACTCGCCCTACACCAGCGATTCGGCCTTCGCCGGAAACCTGTTGCTCGTCGACCTTCAGGAACTGCAAGGCCAGGGGTGGCTGGAAGCCGCCGAGGTCGTGCCGGTCGATGGCCTTCTCGCCCAGCGCGTGAACTACGCCGTGGTACGGCCCTATCGCATGCAACGCCTGGCCATGGCGGCCAAGCGTTTCTTCGCTCTTCCGGCCGACGACGACCGCTGCCGCCAGTTTGCGCAGTTTTGCGAGCAGCACAGCAACTGGCTCGTCGACTACAGCCTGTTTATGGCACTGAGCGAAGCCCTGGCGTTGCCCGATTGGTGTGCGTGGCCCTTGGCCCTGGCAGCGCGCGAGCGCGCCGCGCTGGCCCAGGCGACGCAGCAACACGCCGAGCGGATTGCGTTCTGGAAATTCAGCCAATGGTGCTTCTTTCGCCAATGGCTGAGGCTGAAGGCCTATGCAAACGAGCGCGGAGTTCGCATCGTCGGCGACGTACCCATCTTCATTGGTCATCACAGCGCCGAAGTCTGGGCCAACCAGTCTCTTTTCGAGCTGGACACGGACGGCCGCCCCACCGTGGTCGCGGGCGTGCCGCCCGACTTCTTCAGCAGCACCGGACAACGTTGGGGCAACCCGCTATACCGCTGGAGCGTGCATGCGCATGACGGTTATGCCTGGTGGGTCGAGCGCATGCGTCGCACTTTCGAGTTGGTCGACATCGTGCGCATCGATCATTTCCGCGGCTTCGCAGGCTGCTGGGAGATACCGGCCAGCGAGCCCACAGCGATCAAGGGTCAATGGCGCAGCGGTCCGGGCGCCGAACTGTTCATGGCCATTCATGCGGCGCTGGGCCCGTTGCCGATCATCGCCGAAGACCTGGGCGTGATCACGCCCGACGTCGAGGCACTGCGTCGGCAGTTCCAGTTTCCCGGCATGCGCATACTGCACTTCGCCTTCGGCGGGGACACGAGAAATCGCTTCCTGCCGCACCACTACGAGCAAGACAGCGTCGTCTACCCGGGCACACACGACAACGACACCAGCACCGGGTGGTGGGCCAGTGCAACGGAGCACGAGCGCCACTTTGCACGTGCCTATCTGGGAACCGATGGCCAGGACATGGCCTGGGCGTTGATTCGAGCCGCGTGTGCGTCGGTCGCCGATACGGCCATCTACCCCATGCAGGACGTGCTGGCGCTGCCCGGCGACAGCCGCATGAACTATCCCGGAAGGGCCCAAGGCTGGTGGGAATGGCGCATGCAATGGAACCAGGTGCATGCCTGGCACGCCCAGCGCCTGGCGGCGCTGTGCCGGCTGTTCGACCGCGGCGGACGCGCCGATCCGGATCGATATTGATCGGCGAGCCGTGCGTCCATGAAAAAGGCGCCCTTGCGAGCGCCTCTTGTCTAAGCACGGGAGCTTGGATCAGCGCACCACGGCGATCTGGTCGCGCTTGCCGTCCTTGTAGGTGAACAGCGTCAGCGCGCCGTTCTTGACGTCACCCTTTTCGTCGAAGGAGATGGTGCCGGTCACGCCCTTGTAGCCTTCCGTCTTGGCGAGCACGGGCAGGTACTTGGCGGGATCCGACGAACCGGCCTTTTCCATCGCCGCGACCATCACGTTCAACGCGTCGTATACGTACGGCGCATAGACCTGAACGTCGGCGTTGTACTTGGTCTTGAACTTCGCCCGGAACTCGTCCATGCCCACCTTCTGCTCGCCTTCGACACCACCGGCCTCGGCACACACCACCTGACCATCGGCCATTGCGCCGGCAGCCAGCTTGGGCAGTTCGCCCGAGCAGATGCCATCGCCGCCCACGAACTTGGCGTTAATGCCAAGCTGCTTCATCTGGCGCATCATTGGGCCGGCCACGGCGTCCATGCCCCCAAAGAAGACGATGTCCGGCTTCTTCGACTTGATCTGGGTCAGGATGGCGGTGAAGTCGGTGGCCTTGTCGGTGGTGAACTGGCGATCCAGCGTCGTGCCGCCAGCAGCCTTGACCGCCTTCTCGAACTCGTCGGCCACGCCTTGCCCATAGGCCGTGCGGTCGTCGATGACGGCGATGGTCTTGCCGCCCATGTCCTTGACGGCGTAGCGCCCCAGCGTACCGCCCAGCTGCACGTCGTCAGCCACCACGCGAAACGTGGTGTTGAAACCCTGGCGCGTGAACTTGGGGTTGGTCGCCGAGGGCGAGATCTGCGGAATGCCGGCGGTGTTGTAGACCTGCGATGCCGGAATCGAGGTACCCGAGTTCAGGTGGCCAATGACGCCCTGGACCTTGGAATCCACCAGCTTCTGCGCCACG
>DASQFA010000025.1:0-2603 GCA_035633375.1 Rubrivivax sp. | reverse complement strand
GACGAGACCGGCACGGTCAACATCATCGTCTGGCCCGACGTGGCCGAGGCGCAGCGCAAGCCGCTGCTGGGCAGCACGCTGCTCACGGTGTTTGGTGTGTGGCAGCGCGAAGGCGAGGGCACGCGCGCGGTCATGCACCTGATTGCGCGCAAGCTGGTGGACCATTCGTCGCTGCTGCAGGGGCTGGCCACGCACAGCCGCAATTTCAGATGAGCGCGCACGCGCCGCACATCGCCGCAGAAGCGTTTTCTTACAGCCTGTCGCGGCAGGCTGCGAAAATCGCACCATGCAGATCCAGGTCCTGAGCCAAGCCGTCACGCCCGAGCTGCGCGAGTGGATCCTCGCGCAGGCGGCGGCCGGCTGTGCGGCCGACGGCATCCTGCAGGCCATGCACGCCAGCGGCTGGGACGACGCCGTGGCGCGTGCGGCGCTGGCGCACACGCTGCAGCCCGCGACGGCCCAGCCCCTCCTGCCGAATTTGCAGCCGCTGGCGCCGAATGGCGGGGTGCCGGTGCCCGAGCCCGAGCTGGCCGGTGCGCCAGCGCTGATGCGCCTGCCCGACCGCGAGGTGCAGGTGCTGCTGACGATGCAGCGCCCGCGCGTGGTGCTGTTCGGCGGCTTCCTGTCCGAGGCCGAATGCGACGGCCTGATGGAGTTGGCCCGGCCGCGCCTGACGCGCTCTGAAACCGTGGATCACCAAAGCGGCGGTAGCGAGGTGAACGCCGCGCGCACCAGCGACGGCATGTTCTTCGAGCGCGGCGAGGCGCCGCTGATCCAGCGCATCGAACAGCGCATCGCCGCGCTGCTGCAGTGGCCGGTGGAGCGCGGCGAGGGCCTGCAGGTGCTGCGCTACCGACCGGGTGCGCAGTACCGGCCGCACTTCGACTATTTCGATCCGGCACATCCCGGCACGGCCGCGGTGCTGAAGCGCGGCGGGCAGCGCGTGGGCACGCTGGTGATGTACCTGCAGGTGCCGGCCCACGGCGGCGCCACGATCTTCCCGGACGTGGGGCTCGAAGTGGCGCCGGTGAAGGGCCATGCGCTGTTCTTCAGCTACGACCGGCCGCACGAATCCACCGGCACGCTGCACGGCGGCGCGCCCGTCACCGACGGCGAGAAGTGGGTCGCCACCAAGTGGCTGCGCGAAGGCGTGTACGGCTAGCCTTCAGGCTTC
This sequence comes from Rubrivivax sp., assembly GCA_035633375.1. Taxonomy (GTDB): domain Bacteria; phylum Pseudomonadota; class Gammaproteobacteria; order Burkholderiales; family Burkholderiaceae_C; genus Rubrivivax. The sequence goes on along the minus strand of DASQFA010000025.1, from coordinate 1,429 downwards.
GACGCTTTCGCCGTGCTGCGGCACACGCACACCGCCCGGCCCGGCTGGTCCTTGATGCGCAGGCGCAAGCTGTTGCTGGCATCGGGCACGCCATGCGCCACGACGGTGCCGGGCCAGCGGCGCCCTGGCCTTCAGGGGGTGCAACATGCGCCCGCCGGTGGCCCTGCCGCTGGCCGACATGATCGCGCTCGGCCAGCGTGATCGCGTCGGCCGCATCGACGGCTGCGCATCGCCGACCATGTGCGCGCCGTCGCGCAGGTGATCGGCCTCGCGCGCCGCTTCTATGCGTCCCCCAGGTCCTGCAACTCAGCCGATTCGACGATGCGCACGCCGGGCCGCGCCTGTCGCATGGCTTCGATCATGGCGCGCGCCACCGCGTGCGCCTGGATCGGGCGCACGCTCCTCGGGATGAGCGTGGCAATCGGCGCGGTGAGCATCAGCGCCAGCCGCTCACCCGTGCGCAGCGGCTGGCCGAGTGCGGTGCGGTCGCCGGCCAGCAGCGAGGGCCGGGCGATGACCACGCTGTCGAAACCCAGCGCGCCCACGGCGGCTTCCATCTCGCCCTTGACGCGGCTGTAGAAGCTGGCCGATCGTGCGCTGGCACCCAGCGCCGAGACCACCGCCAAGCGTGTGGCGCCGGCGGCGCGTGCGGCACGAGCGAAGGCCAGCACGGCATCGAAATCCACCGCGCGAAAGGCCGCCTGCGAGCCGGCCTGCTTGATCGTGGTGCCCAGGCAGCAATAGGCGTCTTGCGCGGCACCCAGCGTGCCCGGCGCGGGCAGCGCGGCAAAGTCCACCGCATGCCAGTTGGCGCGCGCATCGCCCTGCGCGGGCAGCCGGCGCACCAACAGGTGCAGCCGTGGGCGTGGCGATTCGGCCAGCAACTGCCGTGTCAGCTCGCGGCCGATGAGCCCGGTGCCGCCGGCCAGCCACACGCTGCGCGGGGCGGGAGGGCGCGTGCTCACTCGTCGAGCCCCCTGCGGGCTGTGCCCAGCGCAATGAGCACGGTGGCGCACGCAAGCGCACTCACCGCGCTGCCTTCGTGCGTCGCGCCGAGGCAATTGCGCCCGGGGCGCGGCGCGCCCATGCGCTGGGCCCGGGCAGGGGTTTCGGTGGGTGCGGCATGCCCTACTGTATCGGGCCGAGCCCCGAGTCTCGGCGTTTGCCGCAGCTTGTGGCGCCCTGGGCCAGCGCCTGGTGCAGTGTCAAACACTGCACTAGACTGGCCGGGCGCCGCTGCCTTGCACACCATGAAAGCCGAACACAACCCACTGCTCACACGCATCGGCCGGGCCGAGCCAGGTGGAGGCGGTGTTCGAGGCCACCGACGCGTTGACTGCGGCCGACCCGATGGTTAGCCGACGCGCTGCACGCCGACAGCGTGTTGCGCAAGGCGCTGGGCGTGCCCTTCTGCGACGACAACACGCGC
>DASQFA010000024.1:0-2087 GCA_035633375.1 Rubrivivax sp. | reverse complement strand
GCGTTCGCGTCGAAGGCGCCGGCTTCGTCCAGCGCCATGTGCGCATCGGCCATGGCATGGCCGTCGCCCGAGGCCTCGGCCGCGTGCAAGGCGGCTTGTGCGCGTTGCAGCGGCAGGTCGCCCTGCAGCACGAAGTCGGTGGCGCCGTCTTCGGCTTCGGGCATCGACTGCGCCACTTCGCCGATGACCCAGCGTGGCGGGATCTCGACGTCGCCGGTGTCGGCGTGCAGCCGGTCGGTGAGCAGCAGGAACAGGCTCGACTTCCCCGCGCCGTTGCGGCCGATCAGGCCGACCTTCTCGCCCGGGTGCAGCGTCAGGTTGGCGCCTTGCAGCACGACCTTGGTGCCGCGGCGAAGGGTCAGGTTGCGCAGGTTGATCATGTCAGTTGCTCCACCGCGCTTCGCGCGACCCGCGACGCATGAAACGGGAGTCAAATAGTGGTGCGGCGTCCGGCAAAGAGGTCGGTTTGTACTTGGTGCCTCGAACCCGTATGTCAGTTGGACCCGCGGCCTCACGAGCACCCCGCACTGTCGCCCTGGGCCTTGCGCCCTTGAGCACGCATCCTAGAGTTCGATGACGTGGGCCGCACGCCGATGTCGCCGCATTTCGCAGGCAACTATGGAGGCGATCATGGATGTCATCTACCCGCGTTGCGCGGGCCTGGACGTGCACAAGCAGACCGTGGTGGCGTGTGCGCGTGTGGCGGGTAACGGCCCGCTGTTGCAGGAAGTTCGCACGTTTGCCACGACCACCTCGGGGCTGCTGGCCTTGGCCGATTGGCTCGAATCCCTGGGCATCGAGCACGTCGCCATGGAGGCCACCGGCGTGTACTGGAAACCGGTGTGGCATGTGCTCGAAGGTCACTTCGAGTTGGTGCTGGCCAACGCCGCGCATGTGAAGAACGTTCCCGGTCGCAAGACCGATGTCAACGACGCGATGTGGCTGGCCGACCTGCTGGCCCACGGCCTGATCCGCGCCAGCTTCGTGCCACCCGTGGCGGTGCAGGAGTTGCGCACGCTCACGCGCACGCGCAAGCAGTTCGTGCGCGAGAGAAGCGCACACGTCCAGCGCATCGAGAAGGTGCTCGAAGACGCCAACCTCAAGCTCAGCGTCGTGCTCAGCGACATCCTGGGCAAGAGCGGGCGCGCGGTGCTGCAGGCGATCATCGACGGGCAGACTGACCCCGAGCGCCTGGCCGCGTGCGTCATCACCCGCGTCAAAGCAACCCGCGGCGAGTTGCTCGAAGCCCTGCGCGGGCACATCAGCGCTCACCACCGCTTCATGCTCAAGCTGCACCTGGGTCATATCGACGCGTTGGACAAGGCCGTGGCCAATCTGGAGAAGGAGGTGGGCCTTGGCCTGGAGCCTTTTCGACAAGCCGCCAAGCTGCTGAGCACGATGCCGGGCCTGAGCGATGTCAGCGCGCACGTGATCGTGGCCGAGATCGGCATCGACATGTCGCGCTTCCCCACGCCCGGGCATCTGCTGTCCTGGGCCTGCCTGTGCCCACGCAACGACGAGAGCGCCGGCAAGCGCCGAAGCACTCGGGTGCGCAAGGGCGGCAAGTGGCTCAAGACCACCCTGGTACAAGCCGCCTGGGCCGCCATCAAGGTCAAAGGCGGCTACCTGCAAGCGCAGTTCCACCGACTGCGGGCTCGTCGCGGCGCCAAAAAGGCCATCATGGGCGTGGCCGCTTCGATGCTCACCGCCGCCTGGCACATGCTGCGCAACCAGACCGAATGGCATGACCTGGGTGCCTCGCACTTCGACCGCGCCGACGCTACCAAGACCGCCAATCGCCTGATCCGCAGGCTCCAGCAGATCGGCTATGCCGTGCAGATCACACCTGCTTGACGAAGTCAGTTTCATCCTAGTCCTCCAACGGCTGCCCGTGTACGGAGGTCCGACCGTCGGCTTCAGGGCGACGAGTTCAGGACAGCGGATGTCGCTGTTTGGTCGGTTCTACCCGTTCGCCCGGGGCGGGGAAAGTCGTTGACCAGCTTCACCGCCCGCCAACCTCTTGCACCATGCCGCCGACGAGGGTCAAGTTCCGAGGGTGTAGCGGAAAGCCACGGTCCCGCAGGTTC
>DASQFA010000023.1:0-1584 GCA_035633375.1 Rubrivivax sp. | reverse complement strand
GTACACGAGTGTCGCTTCATGCGCCAGCGAGGCCGTGATCAGGGCGAAGGGTACGACCACGATGACCACGGCCGCCGCCAGGGCCAGCAGCGCTGCCGGCGTGCGCCGCCGCTTCAACCGCGGCAGCAGCCAGCGGAACAGTGGCGTGAACAACAGCGCGATGACCACCGCCCAAAGGATGGCGCCGTAGAAGGGCAGCAGGATCCAGCCCAGCGCCAGCGAGACAGCCGCCAACGGCAGCAGCAGCACACGGTGCTCCATGAGCGCCGAAACGGGTTCTTCGCGGGGCGGCATAGGCGTTGTGGCGGGCGTGCCTGGGGCGGCAGCCCGATGGTAACGGCGCGCCGGCTCGCGTCTTCAGCCCCCCTGTGCCCGGGTCGGCTGATGCAGGGCCGCACCAGTCGCGCTGCGGTGCCCGGGCGGATGCAGGGCGCAGGAGCCCCAAGCCTGGCAGACTCCTAGAACTTGAAGGCCACGCCGATCAGCGGCCCGTTCAAGCTCAGGTCGGTGATCTTCGAGTCGCTCTTGAAGCTGTAGTCCAGGTAGCGCCACGAGGCCACCACTGCGCCCCAGTCGAACTGGTAGCCCAGGCCGGCGTTGATCTGCCAGGTGAGCTTGGACTGGCCCGCACCCACATCGACATAAAAGGGCACGAACCACCTGCGTTCTTCGCCCACGAAGGCGCGGCCCTTCAGGCCGACGATGCCGTCCCAGAAAGTGTCACTCACTTCCGCGTTGCCGGTGCGGGGTGGCAATAACCCCGGGCCCGTGCCCCTGAACGACCAGTCCAGTGTGTTCGTCATGTCCAGCATGCGCATGCCGAACATCATGTCCATGTTGCCCTCGCTGTCGGACTTCAGTGCATAGGTCCCGGCCACCGTCCAGATCCATGTCTTGACGTCGAGATTCAAGTTGGCGTCCACCCCAATGGGCAAGGGCTGCCCGCCGATGCTGATATTGCGGGTGCCCCCTTTGGACCCGCCAAGGTCAGAATAGAACAGGTCATTCCAAAGACCCCATGGCCCGTTGCGAACCTGCAAAACGCCCATGAAGGCCATGTTCAGCGCGCTGATCACGTCGCCCGTGCTGACATCGATGCTCGGGCTGGCGCCCACAGTTGGAAACGAGGTCGAGCCGCCAATGGCCGGGAACCAGCCGTAGAGGGCCACTTCGAACTGCCAGCCCTCTGTTCCAGCCTGCGACTGTGCGGCTGCAGGCCCGGCCGCGGCGATCGCCATGGCGGCCCAAGGCGCCGCTTTCCATGCACTCTTGAACGATGTCATGCAATGTCTCCTTGTTGCCAGTCTACTTCGGGAACATGAACTGCACCTGCACGCGCAGCTGCCAGTTCGCGGCGTCATCGGGCTTGACCACGTTGTAGTAGCCACCCAACTGCGTATTCGGGTTGGCGCACAGGGCCGGGCCGACGGCAGGCAAGCCGACGCGCCTCACTCGGGCGCCCCGACGATGTCGATTTCGACGCGGCGGTTCTTGGCGCGGCCTTGCGGCGTGTCGTTCGACGCCACCGGGTGCGACTCACCCAGGCCGACGCTCGAGATAAGGCCGGCAGGCACGCCCTGGCCC
>DASQFA010000022.1:0-1711 GCA_035633375.1 Rubrivivax sp. | reverse complement strand
GCATCGGGCGCCTGCTCCACCGCCGCCACGGCCGAGGCTGCGCCAGCGGCGATGCGGCCCGGCGCCGGCGCGCCGCCCTGCTCGTCCACCGGCAGCGCCACTGCATCCTTGCCGAAGCCTTCCTGGGTGACGAAGGCCTCGGCCGCATTGACCAGCTCTTCCAGGTTCTCGATGCGGTCCTGTCCCTCCTTGTCGGTGCGATAGAAATCGAGCAGGCCTGAGGCGTGCAGCATGTGATCGATGATCTCGCGCAACGTCAAACCGCGTGTCGCCTCGCGCATCGCGTCCACCAGCGCTGTAAAGGCCAGCAGGTTGGCGCCGCCCTTGCCCGCCACCGCCGCCGCGCTCTGGTACAGGCTGCGCCCAGGCGCCCCTTCAGGGGCACCTGAAGGGGTCGCGCGGGCAGTGTCCTGCAGCAGCTCGATGGTGCGCGCGCCGATACCGCGGGTGGGGAAGTTCACCACGCGCAGGAAGCTGGTGTCGTCGTTCGGGTTCTCGATCAGGCGCAGGTAGGCCAGCGCATGCTTGACCTCGGCGCGCTCGAAGAAGCGCAAGCCGCCGTAGACGCGGTAGGGGATACCGGCATTGAACAGCGCGCTTTCCAGCACACGGCTCTGCGCGTTGCTGCGGTACAGCAGCGCGATCTCGCTGCGCGCCAGGCCGCCGCGGTGCAGCGCCTGCACTTCTTCCAGCAGCCACTGCGCCTCGGCGAAGTCGCTGGTCGATTCGAACACCCGCACCGGCTCGCCGGGGCCGGCCTCGGTGCGCAGGTTCTTGCCCAGGCGGTGTGCGTTGTGCGCGATCAGCGCGTTGGCCGAGTCGAGGATGTTGCCGAAGGAGCGGTAGTTCTGCTCCAGCTTGATGATCTTCTTGACCCGGTACTCGCGCTCGAAGTCGGCCATGTTGCCGACCTTGGCACCGCGGAAGGCGTAGATGCTCTGGTCGTCGTCGCCGACGGCGAACACGCCCTGCGTCTCGCCGCCATCGACGCGCCCGGAGTCGTCCCGCCTCGCTGAACGCTCGGGTGGCGCGAACATCTTCAGCCAAGCGTATTGCAGCCGGTTGGTGTCTTGGAACTCGTCCACCAGCACATGGCGGAAGCGCCGCTGGTAGTGCTCGCGCAGCGCGTCGTTGTCGCGCAGCAGCTCATAGGTGCGCAGCATCAGCTCGGCAAAATCGACCACGCCTTCGCGCTGGCACTGGTCTTCATAGGCCTGGTAGATCTCGACCAGCTTGCGCGTGTGCTCGTCGCGGATCTCCACATCGCGCGGCCGGCGCCCGTCGTCCTTGGAGCCGGCGATGAACCAGCTCACCTGCTTGGGCACGAAGCGCTCTTCGTCCAGCTTCATGGCCTTGACGATGCGCTTGATGGCGCTCTGCGAATCCTGCATGTCCAGGATCTGGAAGCTCTGCGGCAGCGCCGCCAGTTTCCAGTGCGCGCGCAGGAAGCGGTTGCACAGGCCGTGGAAGGTGCCGATCCACATGCCGCGCACGTTCACCGGCAGCATGTTCGACAGCCGTGCCAGCATCTCCTTGGCGGCCTTGTTGGTGAAGGTCACCGCCAGCACGCCGCCGGGCGAGACTTGGCCCGTCTGCAGCAACCAGGCGATGCGCGTGGTCAGCACCCGCGTCTTGCCCGAGCCGGCGCCGGCCAGGATCAGCGCCGGTTGCGCCGGCAGCGTCACCGCGGCCAGCTGTTCCGGGTTGAGGT
>DASQFA010000021.1:0-5469 GCA_035633375.1 Rubrivivax sp. | reverse complement strand
CACGAGATCAACCAGCCGCTGGGCGCGATCCTCAGCAACGCCGAGACGGCCGAGCTGTTGCTCGAATCGGGTGCCGACCGGCGCGACGAGTTGCGCCGCATCGTGGCCGACATCCGCCGCGACGACTTGCGTGCCAGCGAGGTCATCCGCCGTCTGCGCGCGCTGCTCGCCCGGCACGAAGTGCAATCCGAGCCGATCGACCTGAACGATGCCGTGCGCGACATGGAGTTGCTGCTGCGCGCCGAAGTGCAGCGGCGCGGCATGGCGCTCGACATCCGGCCCGCGCCGACCGCGCAAGCCGTGCTCGGTGACCGCATCCAGCTCCAGCAGGTGCTGATCAATCTGGTGCTCAATGCCATGGACGCGATGGCCGGCCTGGGCGCGCCGAGGCACACCGTCGAGGTGGCGGTGCAAGGCCAGGCCGGCGGCAGCCGCATCACGGTGCGTGATCAGGGCCCGGGCATCCCCGCGTCCGACCGGCCGAAGGTCTTCGATTCGTTCTTCAGCACCAAGCGCAAGGGCATGGGCCTCGGCCTGTCGATCGCGCGCACGCTGGTGCAGGCACAGGGTGGCCACATCCGGGCCGAGAATGGGGTCGACGGCGGGGCGGTGTTCCAGATCGACTTCCCCGCGCCCGGCACCACCCTTCGATCCAACGGGAGCAAGCCTTGACGGCCACGCCGCTGATCCGCGTCGTCGATGACGACGAATCGCTGCGCACCGCACTGCTGCGCCTGCTCAGTGTGGCGGGCTACGAGGCGGAAGGTTACGCGTCGACCGGGGACTTCCTGCTGCACTCGCCGCGCGACCGGCCCGGCTGCGTGCTGCTCGATGTGCGCCTGCCGGGTCCGTCGGGCCTGGACCTGCAGGCGGCCCTGCCCGGCAACGGCTTCACGCTGCCGGTCGTCTTCATGACCGGCCATCCCGAGGTGGCCGCCAGCGTGCGGGCGATGAAGGCCGGCGCAGTGGACTTTCTGGAAAAGCCGGTCGAACGCAAGTCCCTGCTGGACGCGCTGGAGCGCGCCGTCGCGCGCGACGCCAGCCAGCGCCTGGCCCGCACCGAGGCCAAGCAATTGCGTGCGCAATTCGCCGCCCTGTCGCCGCGCGAGCAGGAGGTGCTCGAACGCGTGGTCGCGGGCAAGCTTAACAAGCAGATCGCCGATGAGCTCGGGGTCAGCGAGCGCACCGTCAAGTCGCAGCGTGCGCAGTTGATGGACAAGCTGGGCGCTGGCTCCTCAGCCGAACTCGGCGCGCTGGTCGAGCGGCTGCGCAACCTGCCGGACGCCTGAGCGTCCACCGTTGCGCCGGCGCTTCGTCGCTTTGCCCTTTCGGGCAACCCACGTTGCCCGAAAGACCACTGGTCGATGCGCATGGCCGCGGTCATCATCCCGCGACCGTCGATTGACGGCGTGATCTGGGAGCAGGCGCTTCATGGTCGTAGCGGTCGGCAGGCGGGTGCTTCTGGTCGAAGACGATGAAAGCATGCGCCAGGCCGTGGAACGATTGCTCAACGCCTATCAGTTCGAGTGCAGTGTCTATGCGTCGGCCGAGGAACTGCTGGCCCAGGGCGCGGGCGAGGGTGCGGCCTGTGTCGTCAGCGACCTGATGCTGCCGGCCATGTCGGGCCTGGACATGTTGGACAAGATGCGTGCGCAGGGTGGCTGGCCGCCGTTGGTGCTGGTGACCGCACATGAGCGGTCGGGGCTGCGCGAGAAGGCGATGCGACATGGCGCAGCCGCGTACCTGGCCAAGCCGTTTCACGGCGCGGCACTGGTGGCCGCGGTCAAGTCGGCGATCGCGAGTTCGCGGCCGGACTGAAAGGTGGGCGCCGGCCGGTGCGGCGCAGGGAGGCAGAGCGAATGGCAATGGCAAGCAAAGGGAGGTTCCTGGCGATGGTTGACGACCGGTTTCTCAAGATCGCCTCGGCAGTGTTCGTCGTGCTCCTGGCGCTGCTGCTCGCCGCCGTGCCGGCGCAGGCGCAGACCGACCCGCTGCCGTCGTGGAACGACGGCGCCGCGAAGAAGGCGATCGTCGATTTCGTGAAAGACACCACCACCCCGGGCAGCCCCAAGTTCGTGCCGCCCGAGGAGCGCATCGCCACCTTCGACCAGGACGGCACGCTGTGGGTCGAGCACCCGGTGTACTCGTTCGTGATGTACGCGCTGGAACAGGTGCCGGCACTCGTCAAGGCCAAGCCCGAGTTGGGCAAGGCGGCACCGTTCTCGACCGTGCTGGAGATCCTGAAGGGCGACCGTGCGGCGATGGCCAAGCTGACGATGCCCGACCTGGAGAAGATCCTCGCTGCCACCTACACCAACCGCTCGGTCGACCAGTTCAACGCCGAAGTGATGAAGTGGCTCGCCGAAGCCAAGGACCCACGCTGGAAGAAGCCGTACACCGAGTTGACCTACCTGCCGATGCAGGAAGTGCTGAAGTACCTGCGCGCCAACGGCTTCAAGACCTACATCGTCACCGGCGGCGGCCAGGACTTCGTGCGCACCTATTCCGACAAGGTCTACGGCATCCCGCCCGAGCAGGTGATCGGCACCGCCGGCGTCCTGAAGTACATGCTCGGCAAGGACGGCAAGCCCTACCTCTTCAAGGAGCCGAAGGTGCTGCTCAACGACAACTACACCGGCAAGCCCGAGGGCATCCACCTGATGATCGGCCGCCGCCCCATCGTGGCGGGCGGCAATTCCACCGGCGACCAGCAGATGCTCGAGTACACCAAGGCCGGCGACGGCGCGCGGCTGTCGATGCTCGTGCTGCACGACGACGCCAAGCGCGAATACGCCTACGGCCCGGCGCAGGGGCTGCCGGCGACCAAGGTCGGCACCTTCACGCAGGCGCTGTACGACGAAGCCAAGAAGCAGGGCTGGATCGTCATCAGCATGAAGGACGACTGGAAGAAGATCTTTGCGTTCGAGTGACGCGGGGTGAGGGTGGCTTGGGTTTGGTGTGGTCTCTACAACAAGGCGGAGAAGTGAAATGAATCTGAAACGAATGTTCATCACGGCGCTGGCCGTCCTCGGCATCGCGCTCGGTGCCGCGGCGCCGGCGCTGGCACAAGCGCCGGGCAAGAAGCCCAACATCTTGTTCATCATGGGCGACGACATCGGCTGGATGCAGCCGAGCATCTACCACCAGGGCCTGATGGTCGGCGAGACGCCCAACATCGACCGCATCGGCAAGGAAGGCGCGAAGTTCATGAGCTACTACGCCGAGCAGAGCTGCACGGCAGGGCGCACCGCCTTCTTCACCGGCATGACGCCGCTGCGTGCCGGCATGATCCCGCCGCAATTGCCGGGCAGCCCGTCGTTCCTGCAGCCCGGCACGCCGGCGCTGGCCAAGTTCCTGCTCGACCAGGGCTACAGCACCGGCGAGTTCGGCAAGAACCACCTGGGCGACCACTCGGCGGCGCTGCCGACGGCGCATGGCTTCCAGGAGTTCTGGGGTTACCTCTACCACCTGGACGCGATGCAGGGCGTGAGCTTCCCCGACATCAACAGCTCGCCGACGGTGCAGGCCATCGTCGCGCCGTGCAAGAACACCCCGGTGCGCGGCCTGAGCGACCCGCCCGGTGCGGTGGATGCGAAGACCACGCTGTGCATGACGCCGCCGCGGCCGGTGATCTGGTGCAAGTCTTCCGACGGCACCGAGAAGAACCAGAGCTGCAGCGACCAGGGGCCGCTGACGCTGAAACGATCCGAGACCGTGGACGAGGAGATCTCGGCCAAGGTCATCGACTTCCTCGACCGCAACGACCCGAAGAAGACGAGCAAGCCGTTCTTCGTCTGGTACAACCCGGCGCGCATGCACATCACCACCCAGCTGTCGCCCAAGTACCTGGGGATGGTCGGCACACCCGGCGGCAAGGACTGGGGCGCCAATGAAGCCGGCATGAAGCAGATGGACGACAACATCGGCGAGGTGATGAAGAAGCTCGAGGCGATGGGTGAACTCGACAACACCATCATCGTCTTCACCACCGACAACGGCGCCGAAGTCATCACCTACCCCGACGGCGGCAACACGCCGTTCAAGGGCGGCAAGCTGACCACCTGGGAAGGCGGCATGCGCGCGCCGGCGGTGATCCGCTGGCCGGGGCGGATCAAGCCGGGCACGGTGCTGAACGACATCTTCGCGTCGTACGACTGGATGCCGACCTTCGTCGAGATCGCCGGTGGCGCCAAGGGCAACGACCTCAACAAGCAGATCATGGAGGGTAAGTACCCCGGCATCGTCAAGACCAAGCTCCAGGGCGTCAACCAGCTCGACTACCTGACCGGCAAGTCGGCGACGTCGGCACGCGACACGTTCTTCTACTACGGCGGCCCAGTACCGTCGGCCGTGCGCTACAAGAACTGGAAGATCTACTTCGCGATGGCTTCCGAGGCCAACACCGGTGGCCTGATGGGCGTCCACACCTTCCATTGGCCCTTGGTCAACAACATCAAGCGCGATCCGTTCGAGGGGTCGGTCGGTTTCCAACCGAAAACCCTGCTCGGCCAGGGCGGCGCACTTGCCGGACCGTTTACCGCGTACATCTACGACTGGAACATCATTCCCATCGGCCAGGCCTTGTGGCTGCAGGAGCTTGAAAGTTACGGGCCGTTCCCGGCACTTCAGTCGCCGGCGTCGTACAGCCTGGCGCAGGTTCTCACGCAGGTAAAGGAGCAGATGGCCAGGACAGGAAGCAAGGATTAGGCCCTACGGCGTCCGCAGGTCATTTGAGCGGGCGGGCGGCTTGCATGGGCCGCCTGCCAGGCTCATCAAAATGAGCTGATTCCTTCGATCCTTAAGCGCACGGGCCGTCTCTTGCGAGTCGGCCCGTGCGGTCGTTGACGGGGCCAACGACAACAAACTCAGACCCGATCTTGAATCCGTGGCCTCGCCCGCGCGCAGCGAGGCCGCGGATTCAGGATGGTTTCAATACATTCCAAGAAGAAAATCATGAATCCTGTCAGATTCGAAATTCTTGTCGCCAGCGTGGCGTCGTTGCTCGCCCTCGGTGCATGCAATCCGGCCAAGGATGCCAAGCCTGCCGATGTGGCAACTTCGCGCCCGGTGGCGGCCACCGTCAACGGCCATGCCATCAGCCAGCGCACGGTGGATGGCATCGTCAAGCAGGGTGCCGCCTCGGGCCGCCCGGACACGCCTGAAACGCGAAAGTCCGTCATCGACCAGCTGGCGCTGCAGATCGTGGTCGCCGACGAGGCGGTGAAGAAGGGCCTGGACAAGACACCCGAGGTGATGGAGCAACTGGACATGATCCGGCAGTCGGTGCTGGCCAATGCCTATGTGCAGGACCTCGTCAAGAACACACCAGTCAGCGACGAAGCGCTGAAGGCCGAATACGAGCGCATCAAGGCGACGATTTCCGGGACCGAGTACAAGGCGCGCCATATCCTGGTGGCCAAGGAGGCCGAAGCCAAGGAAATCATCGCCAGGCTCAAGAAGGACCCGGGC
>DASQFA010000020.1:0-2636 GCA_035633375.1 Rubrivivax sp. | reverse complement strand
GGGGCGCAAGTCGGCCGAGGAACGCGGCAACGTGATCCACGTCTTCACCCCAGCCGAGCGCGAGCAGTTCATCAAGCTGTCCAGCTCGGTCGACGACGAGTGGGTCGCCGACATGGACAAGCGCGGCTACAACGGCAAGGCGTTGCTGGCGTCGGCCAAGTCGCTGATCGCGAGGAACGCCTGAGATGCGCGGCAGCGATCCATTGGCATAGTTTTCACGGGCAGCTTGCGGCGCATTCCTGACCTTCGTGGCCGCGCGCATTGCGGACGTTCCCTTCAACCCTTTGCGCCCGCTGGCCGGCAATGGGGCGGCCAACTCCGTTCAGCAAATTCTTACTCTCTCCGTTGGCCACCCCATTGCCGGCCGGGTTCGTTGTCCACCACCGCCGCGCAAAGGCCCCGCTGCGTGAGTGCGGCGGCTTTCTCAGCCTGCCGAGCACCGCTGCCGCTGCCCGCAAAGACGGTGTGGGGGTGGTCGGCGGAGTGAATAAGAATTCATCTGAACGTAGCCGGCCACCCCCACGCCGGCTTTGCTTCAGAGAAGCATTGCGCACGGAGCAAAGCAGACGCACAGAGCCCCCGCTTTGCGCCGCAAGCAGTCCACCGGCCGAAGCAGGCAGCTTCGAGCGCCTGTTGCAAGCCCGATCCGGCGATGGACCAAACCGCTGACGCGGTGGTGGTGTGCGGCCGATCGAGCCTGGTGGACGCAGCGGGGTCGTGAGTTGTAACTTGGCTTCTGGGGACTGTTCCCCGGAACCCGGAGACGACGATGACAACACTGCGTCAACGCATGATCGATGCGATGGTCCTGCGCGGCTTTCGGCCGCGCACCCAAGTGTCTTACCTCCGGGCCGTCGCGCAGATGGCCCGCCACTATCACCGCAGTCCCGAACTGATCACCGACCAGGAGGTGCAGGCGTACCTGCTGCACCTCGTGCGCAATCGGCAACTGGCTCGAACCAGCGTCAACCAGGTTTCCAGCGCCACGCGCTTCCTGATCTGCGAGGTGCTGGGCCAAGCCGACCGGCGCTCGAGCATCCCCATGGCGCTGACGCCGCAGCGTCTGCCCGAGGTGTTGTCCCGCGCCGAGGTGGCGGCCGTGCTCGCCGCACCGATATCCCTCAAGGCCCGTACCCTGTTGATGACCGCATACGCCACCGGGATGCGCGTGAGCGAACTGTGCAACCTGCGCGGCTGCGACATCGACTCATCGCCCGATCGCATGTGCATCCGCGTCGTCGCGGGCAAGGGTGGGCACGACCGCTACAGCCTGCTGACGCCCGAACTGCTCGAGCAGTTGCGGCAGTACTGGCGGCAGTGCCGCCGCCATGCGCGGCCCGAGGACTGGTTGTTCCCCGCGCGGCTGGATCGATCCAAGGCGCTGGACACCCGCAGCGCCGGGCGCTACTTCCACATCGCGCGCAATGCCGCGGGCATCGACAAGGTCGGCGGTATCCACACGCTTCGACACTGCTTCGCCACACACCTGCTCGAAGCTGGCGTCGACCTCAACAGCATCAGCCAGTTGCTGGGCCACGCCAAGCTCAGCACCACCAGCCGCTACCTGCGCATGGCTCGCCCCGGTCACAGTGCCGGCGACCGTGCGCTGGCGCTGCTGGCCAATCTGCCCAAGGTGGACGGCAAGAGCGCGCCGAAGGCGCCGCCATCGTCGCCGCCACGACCGTCCCCGCCGCACTGAGGCTGCTGTCCCCGGCCGCACCGGCGATGGGCGCCAACCTGGGCGAAGTGCTGCGCCGCTTCGGGCCGGCCTATCTGCGCGATCACCCGCTGAGCACGCCGCAGGCGCGTGCCTGGCGGGCCATCGTCGCCTGCCGCACGCCCGCACTGGGCGGGCAACTGCAGCGCTGCGACCGCTGCGGGCAAGAGCAGCGGCTGTTCCGCTCTTGCCGCAACCGGCATTGCCCGCAGTGCCAGCACCATGCCCGCGATGCCTGGCGCCAGGCCCGGCTGGCGGAGCTGCTGCCGGTGCCGTACTGCCACTTGGTGTTCACGCTGCCGCACGCCCTCAACGGCCTGGCCCAATGCCATGACCGCTGGGTGTACCGCACGCTGATGCAGTGCGCGGCGGCCACGCTGAGCGAGTTCGCCGCCAACCCCCGCTGGCTGGGCGCCACCGGCGCCTTCACCTTGGTGCTGCACACCTGGACGCAGGACCTGCGCCGCCACATCCACGTGCATGCGCTGATGGCCTGCGGCGGCCTGGACGACAACGGGCGCTGGTGCGCCCCCAAGCGCAGCCCGACGTTCCTGTTCCCGGTGCACGCACTGTCGAAGGTGTACAGGGGCAAGTTCCTCGACGCGCTGCGCCAGGCGACTCGGGCCGGTGAGTTGCCCCGCGATCCCGCCACCACCGCCGAGGCACGCCGGCGACGGCTGAAGCAACTCCTGCGTCACGGCTGGGTGGTCTATGCCAAGACACCGCTGGCCGGCCCGCAGGTGGTGCTCGACTACCTTTCGCGCTACACGCACCGCGCGGCCGTGTCCAACGAGCGCATCGTCGGCATCGACGCCCAGGGCGTGCGGCTGCGCGTTCGCGCCGACGATCACGGCGGCAAGCGAACGGTCCTCATCGACGGGCCGACGTTCATCGAGCGCTTCTTGCAGCATGTGCTGCC
>DASQFA010000019.1:0-5474 GCA_035633375.1 Rubrivivax sp. | reverse complement strand
ACAGCCGTTGCTGCGACGACAATCGGTGTTTTGGCTTCGTTCCCCGCCGTGAGCCCCAGCGCCGATCCCCTGTCCATCCTGCACGAGGTCTTCGGCTACCCCGAGTTCCGCGGCGACCAGGCGGCCGTCGTCGAGCACGTCGTGAACGGCGGCGACGCGCTGGTGCTCATGCCCACCGGCGGCGGCAAGAGCCTGTGCTACCAGGTGCCGGCCATCGCCCGGCACCGCGCCGGTCAGGGCGTGGCGGTGGTGGTGTCGCCGCTGATCGCGCTGATGCACGACCAGGTCAGCGCGCTCGAAGAGCTGGGCGTGCACGCCAACTTCCTGAACAGCACGCTCGACAGCCAGGATGCCCAGGCCATCGAGCGCGAGTTGCGCTCGGGCCGGCTGGTGCTTCTGTATGCGGCGCCCGAGCGCATCCTCACGCCGCGCTTCCTGGCGATGCTGGATTCGCTGCACGAACGCCAGCTGCTCAGCCTGTTCGCCATCGACGAGGCGCACTGCGTCAGCCAGTGGGGGCACGACTTCCGCGAGGAGTATCTGGGCCTGAGCGTGTTGCACGAACGCTTTGCCGGCGTGCCGCGGCTGGCGCTGACCGCCACCGCCGACGCGCACACCCGCGCCGACATCGTGCAGCGGCTGCAGCTGGAAGGTGCGCGCACCTTCGTCAGCAGCTTCGACCGGCCGAACATCCGCTACACCATCGTCGAGAAGGACGACCCGCGGCGCCAGCTGCTGCGCTTGCTGCGCGACGAGCACGAAGGCGACGCCGGCATCATCTATTGCCAGACGCGCAAGAAAGTGGAGGAAACCGCCAGCTGGCTGGCCGACGAGGGCATCTCCGCGCTGCCCTACCACGCCGGGCTGGATGCCGGCATGCGGCGCCGCCACCAGGACCGCTTCCTGCGCGAGGACGGCATCGTCATGGTCGCCACCATCGCCTTCGGCATGGGCATCGACAAGCCCGACGTGCGCTTTGTCGCCCACCTCGACCTGCCGAAGAACATCGAGGGCTACTACCAGGAAACCGGCCGCGCCGGCCGCGACGGCGCGCCCGCCAATGCCTGGATGGCCTACGGCCTGGCCGACGTGGTCAACCAGCGCCGCATGATCGACGAAAGCGAGGCGGAAGAGGAATTCAAGCGCCTGCAGCGCGGCAAGCTCGACGCGCTGCTGGCGCTGGCCGAGGCGCACGATTGCCGGCGTGTGCGGCTGCTCGAATACTTCGGCGAGCACAGCCAGCGCTGCGGCAACTGCGACAACTGCCTGCAGCCGCCCGCCACCTGGGACGCCACCGAGGCGGCGCGCAAGGCGCTGAGCTGCATCTACCGCTTTCATCAACATGGCGGGCAGCGCTTCGGCGCGGTGCACCTGATCGACGTGCTGCGCGGCAAGACCACCGACAAGGTGGCACAGCACCATCACGACCGGCTGTCCACCTTCGGCATCGGCGCCGACGTGAGCGAGCAGCAGTGGCGCTCGGTGCTGCGCCAGCTGATCGCGCTGGGACATATGCGTGCCGAAGGCGAGTTCAATACGCTGGCGCTCTCGCCCAGTTCGCGCGAGGTGCTGCGCGGCCAGCTGCGCTTGCTGCTGCGAGTGCCGGCCGCCGCACCGCGCCGCGGCGAGCGCGGCAAGGCCGGCCGTGCGCCGAAGGACAAGGCGCCACCTCTGCCGCTGGACGGTGCCGGCCTGGAGCGCTTTGCCGCGTTGAAAGCCTGGCGCGCCGAGGTGGCGCGGGCACACAACCTGCCGGCTTTCGTCGTCTTCCACGACACCACGCTGGCGCAGATGGCGCGTGAACGGCCGACGCAGCTCGATGCGCTGGGGGGCATCAGCGGCGTCGGCGCGAAGAAGCTGCAGGCCTACGGCGAGGAGATCCTGCGCGTGCTGCAGGCCGCCGACTGACCTGAGCCGGCACCTGAGCCGGCACCGAGCCGTACAGGATTCGCCGCCAGCGCGTGGCGCATGGCGAGTGTTCGCTTGACGCCGGCGTCCGAGCAGCGGTGCGAGGCGTGTGCGGGCCGCTGGCAGGGCTTGGAATGCAACGCCCCACCCATCTTGGCCCGCACGGGCAATGAACGAAGAGCCGTTGAAG
The DNA here is from genome assembly GCA_035633375.1 of Rubrivivax sp. Taxonomy (GTDB): domain Bacteria; phylum Pseudomonadota; class Gammaproteobacteria; order Burkholderiales; family Burkholderiaceae_C; genus Rubrivivax. Next base: position 3,376 of record DASQFA010000019.1, on the reverse strand, counting down.
GCCCTTGCTCCTCGCAGGTTCGTTGTCGGGCCGCGACGCCGGTCCCGACACGCGCAGCCGATATGATGCTCGGTTGCCCGCGCCCCAGCCCATGCCCGCCGATTTGCCCCCCGACGCCCCCGCGATCCGCATCCGCGGCGCGCGCACCCACAACCTGAAGAACATCGACCTGGACATCCCGCGCCAGGCGCTGGTGGTCATCACCGGGCTGTCGGGCTCGGGCAAGTCGAGCCTGGCCTTCGACACGCTGTATGCCGAAGGGCAGCGGCGCTATGTCGAGAGCCTTTCCGCCTATGCGCGGCAGTTCCTGCAGCTGATGGACAAGCCCGACGTCGATGTCATCGAAGGCCTGTCGCCGGCCATCAGCATCGAGCAGAAGGCGACCTCGCACAACCCGCGCTCCACCGTGGGCACCATCACCGAGATCCACGATTACCTGCGCCTGCTGTATGCGCGCGCGGGCACGCCTTTCTGCCCGGACCATGGGCTGGCGCTGCAGGCGCAAAGCGTCAGCCAGATGGTGGATGCGGCAATGGCCTTGCCCGCCGACACCCGGCTGATGGTGCTGGCCCCGGTGGCGCGCGACCGCAAGGGCGAGTTCGTCGAGCTGTTCCAGGACATGCAGGCGCAGGGCTACGTGCGCTTTCGCATCGGCTCGAACGGCCAACCGGGGCAGGTTTTCGAGGCCGCCGACCTGCCCAAGCTGAAGAGAGGCGAGAAGCACGACATCGACGTGGTGGTGGACCGGCTGCGTGTGCAGCCCGGCCTGCAGCAGCGCCTGGCCGAGAGCTTCGAGACCGCACTGCGCATCGCCGACGGCCGCGCCATCGCGCTGGAAATGGACGGCGGCGACGAACCCGCCCGGCCGAGCGCTGCGCGAGAGCATCTGTTTTCCAGCAAGTTCGGCTGCCCGGTGTGCAGCTATTCGCTCAGCGAACTGGAACCGCGGCTGTTCTCCTTCAACTCGCCGGTCGGCGCCTGCCCCAGCTGCGGCGGCCTGGGCCAGGTGACGGTGTTCGATGCCGCTCGCGTGGTGGCTTTTCCCGGCTTGAGCTTGGCCTCGGGCGCGGTGAAGGGCTGGGACCGGCGCAATGCCTACACCTTCGGGGTGATGGAAAGCGTGGCACGGCACTATGGCTTCGACATCGACACGCCCTTCGAAGCGCTGCCCGAAAAGGCGCAGCAGGTGCTGCTGCACGGATCGGGCGAGGAGGCCATCGCCTTCGTCTATGAGGCCCAGGGCGGGAGCGGTGCCAAGGGCCGGGCGCGGTCGGTGAAGCGCTCGCACCCCTTCGAGGGCATCCTGCCCAGCCTGGAGCGGCGCTACCGCGAGACCGATTCGGCGGCGGTGCGCGAGGACCTGGCACGCTTGCAGGCGGCCAGGCCCTGCCCGGATTGCGGCGGCTCGCGGCTGCGGCGCGAGGCGCGCAACGTGTTCCTGCAGCAAAGCACGGCCGAACCCGGCGAGCCGATCTACCGCGTCGAGCACCAGACGCTGGCCGAGTGCCTGGCCTACTTCGAAGGCCTGCAGCTGCAGGGCGCCAAGGCCGAGATCGCCGACAAGATCGTGCGCGAGATCCGCTCGCGGCTGAAGTTCCTGAACGACGTGGGCCTGAACTACCTGAGCCTGGACCGCAGCGCCGACACGCTGTCCGGCGGCGAGGCGCAGCGCATCCGCCTGGCCAGCCAGATCGGCAGCGGGCTGACGGGCGTGATGTACGTGCTGGACGAGCCGTCGATCGGCCTGCACCAGCGCGACAACGCACGCCTGATCGGCACGCTGAAGCGGCTGCGCGACCTGGGCAACTCGGTGCTGGTGGTGGAGCACGACGAGGACATGATCCTGGCCGCCGACCATGTGGTGGACATGGGCCTGGGCGCCGGCGTGCACGGCGGGCGGGTCATTGCCCAGGGCACGGCGGCCGACATCGCCGCCGATGCCGATTCGCTGACCGGCCAGTACCTGGCGCGAAAACTGCGCATCGAGCCGCCGCATGCGCGCGCGACGCTGGCCGGCCAGACCGACCCCCGGGTGCTGCGCATCGTCAATGCCCGCGGCAACAACCTGAAGAACGTGACGGCCGAGATCCCGGTCGGCCTGTTCACTTGCGTCACCGGCGTGTCGGGTTCGGGCAAAAGCACGCTGGTCAACGACACGCTGTATGCGGCGGTGGCGCGCAAGCTCTACGGCAGCCACGCCGAGCCGGCGGCGCACGACCAGATCGAAGGCCTGGACGCCTTCGACAAGGTGATCAACGTCGACCAGAGCCCGATCGGGCGCACGCCGCGCAGCAACCCAGCCACCTACACGGGGCTGTTCACGCCGATGCGTGAACTGTTTGCCGAGGTGCCTGCCGCGCGCGAGCGCGGCTACGGGCCCGGGCGCTTCAGCTTCAACGTGGCGGGCGGGCGCTGCGAGGCCTGCCAGGGCGACGGCGTGATCAAGGTGGAGATGCACTTCCTGCCCGACATGTACGTGCCATGCGACGTATGCCACGGCGCGCGCTACAACCGCGAGACGCTGGAGATCCTCTACAAGGGCCGCAACATCACCCAGGTGCTGGACATGACGGTGGAAGACGCGCATGGCTACTTCGGCGCCGTGCCGGCCATCGCGCGCAAGCTGCAGACGCTGCTCGACGTGGGCCTGGGCTACATCAAGCTGGGGCAGAGCGCGACCACGCTGTCCGGCGGCGAGGCGCAGCGCGTCAAGCTGGCCCTCGAATTGAGCAAGCGCGACACCGGGCGCACGCTGTATATCCTGGACGAGCCGACCACGGGGCTGCACTTCCACGACACCGCGCAGCTTTTGCGCGTGCTGCACCAGCTGCGCGACGCCGGCAACACCATCGTCGTCATCGAGCACAACCTGGACGTGATCCGCTGCGCCGACTGGCTGCTCGACATGGGCCCGGAGGGCGGCGCGGGCGGCGGCGTGTTGCTGGTGGCCGGCACGCCGGAGCAGGTGGCGGCGCACCCGCGCAGCCACACCGGGCGTTTCCTGGCCGCGCATCTGGCAGCATAGGCGGGCATCGCCGCCGACGAACGAGGAACCCCATGGCCCTGCACATCGACTACTACTTCGCGCCGCAATCGCCCTGGACCTATCTGGGACACCAGCGTTTTGCCGACATGGCGCACCACGCGGGCGCCGTGGTGAATATGCTGCCGGTGGACCTGGGCAAGGTGTTCGCGGTGTCCGGCGGCCTGCCCTTGCCCAAGCGCGCAGCGCAGCGCCAGGCCTATCGGCTGGTGGAACTGCGGCGCTTCAGCGAGTGGCTGAAGCTGCCGCTGAACCTGCAGCCGAAGCACTTTCCGGTGCCCGGCGACGCCGCCGCCCGATTGATCCTGGCCGCAGACCTGCACCACGGCACCG
>DASQFA010000018.1:0-1603 GCA_035633375.1 Rubrivivax sp. | reverse complement strand
TACTCATGTTCGTTCCTTGTGTCATCGTTGAATGGGAGGTGCCAGCCATCCTGTCGTGCCCATTCGATGCGCTGGGCAGTTAACTCGGTGGGGCTGGCTCAATGCGTTCGTTGCCGATCCCACCGGTCACGAACCAAACCCGAAGGCTCCAGCAACCATAGCCAGCGCGCCCGGACATCGCTGTAGGACGACGCCGACAGCGGCTGTCGGCCGCCAGGCCAACGGCTCGAAGCACCGACGACGGCAGCCCCTTCTCTGCTACTCTGCTTCAACCGAGATGCGACCGCTTTGCGAGGCGCCGCGACTCGTCGCCGACCCTGAGCAATTGCCGCCCTGAATGAACTCCACCAACCTCACTCGCAGCCAAGCCTTGCCGCCCTGGATGACCCTGTGGCCGGCGCTGCGGCGAGTGACCGAAGCGTTCAATGCCTCGGCGCGGACGGGCGCAGTGGTTGGCGCGCTGCTGCTCACGGGTTGCGCCGGCATCGAGCGAGAGCCGCAAACCGAGGCGGCACCTCAGGCCGCGTCGACGGCGACGACCGTCCCGGTCGAGCCCAAGGCGGCGGCACCGGTACCGCCCACCCAGGCACAGACGGCGGAGCGCGCAAGCACCGCGGACAAAGCAAGCACCGCGGACAAAGCCACGCAGCCCCCTGTCGTGCCGTCGGCCTCACCGGTACAGGGTGCGGCCACGCCCGCTGCGGCGCCGCCCAGGGCGCCAGCGAAGCCGCCCGCAACGCCGTCGGCTGCGCCGCCGCCGGCGAAGAGCCAGACGCCTGCCGCGGCACCCGCAACACCGCAAGCCGAGGCGCCACTGGATCTGAAATCGCTCGAGACCCGGCTCAAGGAGACCCAGGCGATCGGCGTGTTCACCAAGCTCACGCTGAAGAACCAGATCGACGAGTTGCTGGATCGATTTCGGGCGTTCTATCAGGGCAAGGGCAAGACCTCGCTGGCCGACTTGCGCCGCTCGTATGACATGCTGGTGCTCAAGGTACTGGCGCTGCTGCAGGATGCCGACCCGCCGCTGGCCAGCGCAGTTGCAGCCTCGCGCGAGGCCATCTGGGGCATCTTGTCCAATCCCGCAAAATTTGCTGCCGTATGACGGCCCGAAGGAGACTTCTGTTGAATGACCGCGCGAACACCTGGATCCTTGCCGCCCTGCTCACGGCGCTTTCCTCGCTTCCGACGCACGCGGCAGAGGACGCCGCACTGCTGAAAGACCTCAGTTCGGTGATCGCGCTGCTCGGCCTGCCCTGTGGCCAGGTGGTTTCGGCCAGGCGGCTGAAGGATGATGATCACGTCGCTACCTGCAGTGACGGCAACCGCTATCGGGTGTTCATCAACGCCGAGGGCAAGGTCGTCGCGCAGAAGCCCTAGGCGCAATGGCGCGAGTGCAGATTGAGTTGCATTCATGCGGCCCTGAAGGAATCGGCCGCGCGCCGCGCAAGACGGTGAGCGGTAACGTACGATTCACGGAACCGTCAGTGAACGGATCGTGGTTCCATCAAACAGGAGGAGTGGCGGCGAATGCAACAGCCTCTGGCAAACCGGGTCGGAAACGACGCGGATCCCACGCAGATCGCAGCCGCGGTTCTGGCCA
>DASQFA010000017.1:0-4676 GCA_035633375.1 Rubrivivax sp. | reverse complement strand
CGCTGACCGGGCTGCCCAGCGTGATGACATTGCGCACGCATTCACTGGCCTGGTGCGCGCCGTACAGAGCGAACACACCACCCAGGCTCCAGCCCACCAGGCTGACCTTGCGCCCGCTTTCGTGGTGCATGAAGCGGATCTTCTGTTCGAGGGCCGATGCATGCCCCGGTCGGAAACCGACATTGCGGCCCAGGCCCCAGGTCCGCACGGCATAGCCGCGGTTGCGCAGGAACAGCTCCAAGCCGATCAACGACCCCTCGCTGCCCATGAACCCTGGTATGAGCAATACCGGGTGGCCATCGCCGTGCGGCGCGTGCAACAGCATCGGCACGGCATAGGGCAGCGAGGCCAGTTCGGCCAGCGAACGCGCTTCAAGCAGCGAGCTGAACAGTCTCGGTTTGCCGGCGTGCGGGTGTCGAGTGGCCATGGGCGTGGGACTCCTGTCTTTATGAGAAGCAGACGCTTTCCATAAATCACACAATAGCACGCCCGGGCTGGGCTCATAGGCACCTGATTGGGTGGTCTCCCCTAGTGGGCATGGCGCTGTGGCGGCCGCAGAAGCCGGATCTTGCACGGTGTAGCGCGCCGGGCTCGGCCCCCCAGGCGCCGCGCGCACGAGCCGGACATCGGGTGCGCAGGCCCGCAATCCATCGATCGATGGATTGCGCCTGTGCCGCCTCATGCGGTGCCGGGCAGTCCCTGCCAGGCCCGTCGCTGCACCGGCTGGGCAAGCCATGGCACGATGCGGCGCATGCCAGCTTCGCAAGCCCTTCCGATCGCTCGTCCGCGTTGGCAGCGTGCGCTGTGGCTGCTGGGTGGCGCCCTCAGCATGGTGCTGGGTCTGGTCGGCATCTTCCTGCCGCTGCTGCCGACCACGCCTTTCGTGCTGCTGGCGGCTTTGTGCTTTTCGCGCGGCAGCCGGCGTTGCGAAACCTGGCTGCTGACACACCCGCGCTTCGGCCCGATGCTGCTGGACTGGCGCGCCCGTCGGGCCATTCCGCGGCGTGCCAAACAACTCGCCACGCTGATGATGGCTGTCGGCTCCGCCTGGGCCTGGTGGGTCATGCCGGCACGCTACGGCTGGGTGCCGGCGATGGTGTGCGCGGCGCTGGCGGCATGGCTTTGGAGGCTGCCCACCGCCGCGCCCCGCGCCGCCAGGTCCTGAAACTCCTTGGCTTCAATCGCAGGGGTTTCAAGGGCAGCTGGCGGCGCAAAGCGGCCGCTCAAGTCTTGACGAAGTAGTGCCACTCCCGGCCATCAAGAGTCGCTGGCCACGGGCGGCTTCTTGGACGCCTGCGTTGCCGCCGCGCCCCCACCAAGCTAGGTGCGATCGAATGGTCGGCCGTGCGCCAGTGGCTATTCCCAGGACGTATCGGGGTCCAAGTGCCGCGCCAATTCCATGGCGTCGTGCAGTACCCGCCCGACCACGAGCAGGGCGGGCTCAAAGCGGTAAATGACAAAGTGGCGCGGCCGGCGGACTGCCTCCGCACCTGTAGCCGCGTGATCCCGGCTCAGTCGCAGGTGCCACGACCTGACACCCGCGCCGAGTTCGGGCCGCGCGATACTGCCCGGCCGGTCCGGTTGTGTCGCCACGTCGCGAAGCGCCGCGATGATCAGGCGCTCATAGCGCAGCCGGGCGGCCTCGCCGAATTGCTCGTGCGTCCAGGCAAGTATGTTGATGACATCTACCTGGGCGGCGTCCGACAGCCGATAGCGAACCATCAACTTGCCGTCTTGGCCAGCTGTGCGGCACGGCAACCCAACTGCCCAACGAAGTCCTCAAGCTGATCATCGGCTATATCGGCGTACCGCCCCGCGGAGACATCCGCCCAGCCCTGGCGGGCAGCTTGCTTAAGGGCCTTGAGCTTGGCTTCCCCAATGCGCTCGCGCTCTTCGATGAGGCGCAGACCATCGCGCAGTACCTCGCTGGCGTTCTGGTAGCGACCGGACTGCACCAGGGTCTCTACCAGCTGCTGTTGATGTTCGCTCAGAACTACGTTGCGTGTAGGCATGTTGCCGGCTCCGAAAGTGCGAGCACAGGCTCGCTAGACCAGGATTGGCAGATTATGCCAATGTCTTGGCAGCTCAAGTGCAGACACTCCTTCGGTTGCAATCTCCACGACTTCCAATGCAACGTTGTGGCCTCGCACGCACTTGCAATCACACCGGTGACCCAACAGCAACGGCCGCCCCAACGACAGGTTCTGTGCAATCAAATCGACCGGACGTAGGTCAGCAATGGGTCGGACCCTGACAGCCAATCCGGTGAACTCGCCGCCCGCTTGCCGTCATTCGAATTGATGACGCCGGTTTGCCGACGCTCGCCGACGACGGTCCCGGCAAGAAGCGCGGGCCGGTGACCGGCAGCTTGGAGGCCGCTCAATCTTGGCGACCGAAGTTGACCGGCGCAGCGAACCGCAGCCCGCTGTGGGGCAGCTCAAGACTGTCAGCGGTCTTTCGGCTTTCCAGATTGCTGCCACTCAGCGTAGGCTTTCAGAGGCCGCCGAAGTGGCAACACCCACGAGAGCGGCCAGTAAGACTGCCGCGGTATCCAACGTGAACCTCCGCAAAGAAATCTTGACCGTGGCGGCGGGCTTCAGTCCTTGATGCCGAGCGGCAGGCGCACGTATAGAGCCCCGAGCTTCGGAAGCCTGAAATGCACGATTCGATGCGCACCGCCTGCGCGCCCGCGTGTCTCGACGGTGGGCACTTCAATGCCGCTGTCGAATCGCAAGCTCGATGGCGTGGTGCTGGGTCCCGATGGCATGTAGTTCGGCGGATCGCCGCGCTTGCGGTAGAGCGGGTACTCGGTGCCGCCGATGGTAGCGCTGCCCGCCTTCTGGTCGTGACTCGGGTAGTGGTGCTGTGGCTTGGTGTTCATGCGGCCCCTTCGTCGGAGGGCAAGATGGGGTGAACAATGGGTCGGTTGAAGTGCTCTTTGAAGAACGCTCGCGCCGCTGGCAAGTCCAACGCCTGCGCGGTGAACGCTTTGCCAAGCGCGGTTAGTTCAGCTTCGTTGAAGACGAGGTGCACGCGGGCCGCCTCGGTCTGAGCGAGGATGGTGGCGCGGTTGCCTTGGAAGTCGGCCCCTACAAAGGTCACAGTGGCGGGGTTACCGTACGCGCAGCGCGCGGTGATGACCAAGTGCCCGTCTACCATGTTCGCGGGCGCGGCGGCGGTGTTGTCGTTATTCATGCTCATGTGGATACCGGCGTTGTCATTCCCTGGGTTTGGCGAATTGGTGTCACAGCCTTGTCAACTTCAGTGACGACACCCCCAAATTTGCACAGCTTCACTCGCGTCATTGGTGCCGCGCCTTTTCATACTCGCGCACGTATTGAACGATGGGCGGCCAAAGGGTAACAACATCACCTCGATGGTCAAATATCTTGCCGTGGTTCCCGGCGGCGATTATCTTCATTTGCGCAAAATTGCTGCCGAAGTTCAACTCTGCACATTCTCGCCTCAGTGTGCTTTCCGTGACCGTGCCCAGTTTCTCAAGATCAAGAAACGCATTCAGAATCTTTGAGTTAATTTGATCCTGGCGTGCCGCCCATTTTTTTAGGCGGTTACTTACCTTCTTCACCTCTGCACTATATTTTTCATCGTTTACGTTAGTTTCTGGATTCGAAGAACTTTGTTGTCGCGCACCAATCATCGAGCACAGTTGCCGAATTTCGGACAAAGCTGTCGTGCAACGGAAAATTTCGGAATGCGCTTCTTTCGCGCTTCCTTGGCTTGCCAAGAACGCAGCGTTTTCAAGTCGGTCCTGTAGCTGATCAAGTTTGATTGCAAGGGCGTCCACTGAACCTCCGTAGAAAGTCTAATTAGTCTATCAATAGACTAATAGCAAGTCAACGGAGGTCGCGGAGCGCGTAGTCGCAAGAGTGCGCTTGCCGTCTCTGCCGCCGCGCCCATCACCGCACTCTGCAGCGCCCTGATGGCGGCTCGCGCGTCGGACGTATCGGCACGGGCGAAGTAGCAAGCATGTGATTTGGCCGGTCGGTGTTGAACGACAGCTCCCGCTGCACAGCCGCCGCCCAAACCACCAGCGCGAGGGGTCGTCGGCAAGCGGACGCCAACGTCGGCTTTGGCGCCGGCATTTCAAGCGGGCCACAGGCAGCTGTGGGTCGCAAGCCGCCGTTGATCCACTCACGCGTGAGCGTCGGCTATGCGCCGTAACCGGCCGCACCGAAGCCGCATCCTGTGCGCCAGAAAGCGGAACTGCATCACGGGCAGCGGATGACAACGAGGCGCCGCTGGCGGCCAGCGAGCAAACCGGTTGAAGCCCTTGTCGGCAATCGTCATGGCCTCGAATCGCAGCCATGCGCATGCGTTGGCCCGAGCGACATCAGGCCTGCAGGTCCAGGCAGAAGGGCAACTCGTCGCTGCCTGGACCCGCGCTTGCAACGTCGGCCGCAGGCGCAGTGGTGCGGCGCGGGCCGCGCGCAGCGGCTTCGCTGCCTGCCTTGGATAGCGTGCCTGCACGCACCCCCAGCAGACGCAGCTTGCGCTCCAGACCAACGCGCTTCAGGCATTCGCCCGCGGCGCGGCGGATGGCCTGCGCATCGGCGGTGGGGTCGGGCAAGCTCAGGTCGCGCGTCACCGTGCGGAAGTCCTCGAAGCGCAGCTTGATGCCGATGGTGCGGCCGACATAGCCCTTGCGCTGCAGGTCG
>DASQFA010000016.1:0-2667 GCA_035633375.1 Rubrivivax sp. | reverse complement strand
CGGCTGTACCGTGCGCTCGCGCTGTTCGTCGCCGACAACTTCCAGCACATGCAGGTGGAAGAGACGGCGCACAACGCGGTGCTTTGGGCGGCGTACACCGACGCCGAGCTGGCCGAGATCGAGCAGGCGATCGTCGGTTCGATCCCGCCGCAGGCGATGGCCGAGGCGCTGCACTGGTTCTTCCCGGCGCTGAACGCGCCCGAGCGCGCCGGCATGCTCGCCGGCATGCGCCAGGGCATGCCGCCGCAGGCCTTCACCGGCGTGCTCGGCATCGCCGAGGCCACGCTATCGGCCGCCGACTACGCCAAGCTGCAGCGCGACCTGCAGCAGCCGGCGGCGCCGCAGCTGATGACGACCTGAAGCGCTGGTTCAGCGCGGCACGTGGCTCAGTTCCAGCGGCCGCATCAGGCACAACCTGAAGCGGCCGCGGCCGGTCTTCTCCAGCCGCACGTCGGCCTGGCGGTCGACGAGCCGCCGCGTCAGCAGCACCAGCCGGGCCTCGAGGTTGTCGCCGACCTCGGGCAGCCGGATGTCGGGCGCCAGGCGCAGCTCGCGGTTGCTGAACTCGGTGCGGCCGGTGTCGGCATGGTCGCGCAGCAGCTTCCACAGCACCGCGCCGGCGACGCCCTTGATCAGGTAGTCGTCGTCGAGGAAGACGCTGTCGTCGGCGGCGTAGTGGCGCACCCGCAGCGGCGCCACCGGCACCGCGTCGGGCGGCGGTTGCGCCGCTGCGCCGGACGCCGGTACAGCGCTCTCTGTCGCGTCATCGCCCTGCGCCGAACCAGCCAGCGCGCCGATCTGCGCCGCCACCTGCGTCGCCAGCGCCACCAGCGCGTCCTCGTCGTCCCAGTCGAAGCGCAGCTCCTGCGGGCTCTCGACGTACAGCACGCCGAGCACGCGGCTGCCGCAGGCGATCGGCACGGCGAGCTGGCTGCCGGGCTCGGCCAGTCCGGGCATGGGGATCTCGCGGCCGATCAGGTGATCGGCCACGCCTTCGCGAATGGCTCGCGCATAGCGGTATTCGAGCGTCGCATGGTTGATGCGGATCGGCGTGGCCATGCGCGCGGCCACGCCGATCACGCCGTCGCCGAGTGCGATCTCGGCGCCGGCGCCGGAGCGGCCGTAACCGCGACCGGCGACCGTGTACAGCTTGCTGCCGCCGGCGTCGAGCATCAGCAGCATCGCGTGGCGGATGCCGAACTCCTGCGTCACCGCGTCGAGCACGCGCTCGACCAGGCTGTCCAGGTCGGTGGCCTCAATGACCCGCAGCGCGGCCCGGCGCAGCGCCGACAGGCGGTTGGCGCTGGTCTGCACCTGCTCGAGCCTGGGCCGCACGACCTGCTCGAGGTGGTCGACCGCATAGATGTCGGCGCCGCGCAGCTTGAACACGCCGCTCATGCCCTCGTGCGACGCGATGCCGGCGAGCTTGGCCTTCATGCGTTCGAACACCGGGCCCTCGGTCTGGGTGCGCAGGTAGCGCGCGCCGATGCGCACCATCGCGCCGTGCTGCGGATGCACGACGAGCAGCTCGGCGACAGGGTTGGCGAGCACGTTGCGCCGCGTCTTGCTGAAGAACTGGAACGACAGCGCGACGTGGTGCGCGTCGACGTACTCGACCTGCGAGACGTAGGTGACGTTCGGCGTGCCGTCGCTCGCGCAGGTGGCCATCACCGCCGGGATCGTGCCCTCCAGGAAAGGGCGGATCGCGTCGAGGTCGAGGCCGCCGTCGCTCGTCATGGCGCGGACGCGGCGCTCAGCGGCGCGCCGGCCTGCGGGCCGGGCGTCTGCTCGAAGGCTTCGGTGACGGTGAAGGCGACCGCGACCATGCCCGATGCGTGGCCGTGGATGGTCCGCGCCACCTCGGGGTCGAAGCCGAGCTGGCCGATCTCCTCGATGAAGCCCGCGAGGTGCTCCTCGGCGAGCGCCTCGTCCTGCGCGCTGCAGGGCCGCAGGGTCGCGTCGCTGCCCTTGATCTGAAGCGTGCGGTTGGTCGTCGGCTGGCTGGCGACGACGGCGATGCGGCCGTTGGCTTGCAGGTCGGCGATCACCTGGGCGCCGGCGTCGCGCGGCAGCAGCACGGTCGCAAGGCGCCGCTCGGCGTCGAGGCGGCAGCCGAGCGCCCGCGTCACATGCGGTCGCAGCCGTTCGTCGCGGCTGCCGACGATCATCGACACGTGGCCCTCGAGCAGCGCGGCCTGCTCGGGACCGATCGGCGACAGCGGCGGTTCATCCATCGGCCGGCAGTCTAGACCGAACTTTGCCGATCAGCGAAGCGGATGGCCGTCACCAGTACGCACCGGATTGGCCCGTTGCTGTCCCGTGCCTGGACCATCGGCTCGGACCCGCATCAGGCCGTGGCGCCGTCCGCCTTGCCAAGGCAGCGCTGCATCAGCGCCTGCAGCGCCTCGGCATCGACCGGCTTGCGCAGCACGCCGCATACGCCATGGCGCTGCGCCTCCTCGGCGTCGATGCCCTCGGCATTGCCGGTGTACAGCAGCACCGGCAGGCCCGGGCGCAGGTTACGGACGCGCTGGGCCAGTTGCAGCCCGCTGAGCTGCGGCATGGTCTGGTCGGTGATCAGCAGGTCCAGCGTCTGTGCCGGCTGCTCCAGCCAGGCCAGCGCCTGCAGCGGGTCGCGATGCAGCACGACCTGCAGGCCCCAGCCTT
>DASQFA010000015.1:0-1727 GCA_035633375.1 Rubrivivax sp. | reverse complement strand
CGGCGACGTGCGCGGCCTGGGCGCGATGGTGGCGATCGAGCTGTTCAAGGCCGGCGACGTGCACCAGCCGGATGCCGATCTGGCCAAGGCCATCGTCGCCGAAGCGGCCAAACGCGGGCTGATCCTGCTGTCCTGCGGCGTCTACGGCAACGTCATCCGCATCCTGGTGCCGCTGACCGCCAGCGACGCGCTGCTCGACGAGGGCATGGCCATCCTGGGCGACACACTTCAAGCGCTGAATTGAGGCCCTTCCCTTCCCCTTGCCTACCGAGAAATGCCACATGGCCAAGACCCACGCGCAGTTCCACTGGGACGACCCGCTGCTGCTCGACCCGCAGCTCAGCGACGACGAACGTGCGGTGCGCGATGCCGCGCACAGCTACTGCCAGGAGCAACTGGCGCCGCGTGTCACCGACGCCTTCCGCCACGAGAAGACCGACCCGGCCATATTCCGCGAGATGGGCGAGCTCGGCCTGCTCGGATCGACCATTCCCGAGGCGTATGGCGGCGCGGGCCTCAACTACGTCTGCTACGGCCTGGTGGCGCGCGAGGTGGAGCGTGTCGATTCCGGCTACCGCTCGATGATGAGCGTGCAGTCGTCGTTGGTGATGGTGCCGATCCACGAGTTCGGCACCGAAGCCCAGAAGCAGAAGTACCTGCCCAGGCTGGCGCGCGGCGAGTGGATCGGCTGCTTCGGCCTGACCGAGCCTGACCACGGCTCCGACCCCGGCAGCATGGTCACGCGCGCCAAGGCGGTGCCGGGTGGCTACTCGCTGTCGGGCAGCAAGATGTGGATCAGCAACTCGCCCATCGCCGATGTCTTCGTGGTCTGGGCCAAGGACGACGGCGGGCAGATCCGCGGCTTCATCCTCGACAAGGGCGCCAAGGGCCTGAGCGCGCCTGCCATCCACAGCAAGGTGGGGCTGCGTGCATCGATCACTGGCGAGATCGTCATGGACCAGGTGTTCTGCCCCGAGGAGAACGCGTTCCCCGAGGTGCGCGGCCTGAAAGGGCCCTTCACCTGCCTGAACAGCGCGCGCTACGGCATCGCCTGGGGTGCGCTGGGTGCGGCCGAGGACTGCTTCCACCGCGCGCGGCAATACGTGCTGGACCGCAAGCAGTTCGGTCGGCCGCTGGCCGCCAACCAGTTGATCCAGAAGAAGCTGGCCGACATGCAGACCGAGATTGCACTCGGCCTGCAGGCCTGCCTGCGCCTGGGGCGCATGAAGGACGAAGGCACGGCGTCGGTCGAAGCGACCTCGATCATCAAGCGCAACTCCTGCGGCAAGAGCCTGGACATCGCCCGCATGGCGCGCGACATGATGGGCGGCAACGGCATCAGTGACGAGTTCGGCGTGGCGCGCCACCTGGTCAATCTGGAAGTCGTCAACACCTACGAAGGCACGCACGACATCCATGCGCTGATCCTGGGTCGGGCCATCACCGGCATCCAGGCCTTCAGCTAACGCGGCTACCTGACCGCGATCACCGCGATCTCGATCTTGGCGTCGCGCGGGATGCGCGCCACTTCGACGGTGGCGCGCGACGGTGGTGAGGTCTTGAAGAATTCCGCGTACACCGCGTTCATCTTCGCGAAATCGTTCAGGTCCTTCAGGTACACCGTGGACATGACCACGTTGGCATGGGTCATGCCCTGCGTCTTCAAGACCTCGCCGATGTAGGTCAGCACCAGCCGGGTCTGCTCCTCGATGGTGGCGCCGACGATG
>DASQFA010000014.1:0-4233 GCA_035633375.1 Rubrivivax sp. | reverse complement strand
TGTGCCTCAACAATTAAGCAATCGCTAACGATCAGGAGTGAGAAATGAAAAAGGCCATACGAGCGGTGATGTTTGCACTGCCGCTGAGCTTCGGCTTTGCCACAGCCGCGCAAGCGGACTGCAAGGAGCGAATCGAGAAAGTGCGCGACGAAATCGAGCGGGACAAGGACAAGTACACGCGTGAATCTCGCACGGAAGCCAACAGGCACCTCATGCAGGCAAACCTGCCGTCGATGAACCCCTTTCAGTGCACGGAGCACATCAACAAGGCCAAAAAGGCTTTGCGCGAAGGCAAAGATTGATTAGAGCGGCGGCCGTGGCTTTGGTCTGGCTGCTCGCGGCGGTGGGCACACCGTCGGCGACGGCACAGCCGACATCGGCACCGCCCCAGGACGCCGCGCCGGGCGATGCAACCTATGCCGGCACGCTGCCGTGTGCCGACTGCGACGGCCAGCAGATCGTGCTGACGCTGTTCGCCGACCAGAGCTTCCGCATGCACACGCGTTACCTCGGTGTGCGCGATGGCCACACGCAGGAGGTGCGCGACCTGGGACGCTGGGGGAACATCGACGCCGGCACGGTCGAACTGCGCGGCGGACGCGATGCGCCGGTGCGCTTCAGCAGGCAGCCGGACGGCGCGCTGCGCCTGCTCGACACGCGGGGCCTGCCGATCGTATCCACGCTGAACTACGATCTGGCACGCCAGGCCGACATCGACCAACTGGGCGGCTCGATCCGGCTGCGCGGCATGTATCAGTCCACGACCGATGCCGCCAGCCTGACCGAGTGCCTGACCGGCAAGCGCTGGCCGGTGCTGACCGAGGGTGAGCACCCGGCACTGGAGCGGGCTTACCTCGCGCAACGCAGCGACCCCGGTCAATCGCTGCTGGCGGTCTTGACAGCCAGCTTCGTGTGGCGCGAAACCGAGCCCGGCCTGGGCACGCGCGAAATGCTGCGCGTCGAGTCCTTCGAGCGGCTGTGGCCAGGCGAAACCTGCGCCGCGGAGGCGCCGGCCACGGCTGCTTTGCTGAACACCCGTTGGCGCGTGGTCGAGATCGACGGCGAACCGGTGCGCGTGGCCGAGGGCCAGCGCGAGCCCTACGTGCAGTTGTCCAACGAAGGCAACCAGGTACGCGGCTTCAGCGGTTGCAACGCCTTCAGCGGGGGGTTTGAGGAAGGCAGCGACGGTTTCCGTTTCATCGGGCTGGCGAGTACGCGCAAGGCCTGCCCCGGCAACGTGATGGCACAGGAGACTCGCCTGCTGGCCGCACTCGGAGCCGTCGCTTCGCGCCGCATCGTCGGTGACACGCTGCAACTGCGTGATGGCGCGGGCACGGTGCGCGTGCGCTTCGAGGCGCTGTATTTGCAGTGACGCGGCGCTTAGACCTCCAGACTGGCAATATTGCGGAGGCAGCACGATGACCAAACTCCCACAGCACGCTACAGCTGAATTCGGCAAGACGCGCCAACGGCTGCTGCTCGCGGGCTTGTTCGTGTCCGTGGCGGATGCGGCGAACATCGTGCTCTGCGCTGACAACCGCTCCGTGCCGGTGGCGATGGACGCCGACTACAAGGCGCTCGAGGCAGCCTACTTGAAGGCGCGCGCAAAGCCCGGCGAGCGTCTGCTGGTGAGCCTGGAGGGACTGGTCACGTTTCGCCCGTCGATGGAGCCGACCCAGCCGCCTCGGGCGACGCTCGTGGTCGAACGGTTCGTCGGCGTCTGGCCGGGCCAGCGTTGCCCGGCGATGCCTGACCGGAGCGCGCAGGGTCCGACGTAACTGCGCGCGCACTGGACCTCTCGTACTCGACTGTGACTCTGTCGGATCTGACAGGTGTATCTCATCGGCACTCTGCGTAGTGTGCGCACGACGCAGCGGGTCCGTTCTGCTGCCCGTCGTCGGTTCAACAACGTATCTCCATTCACTCAGGAGCGATCATGATGAAGGCACCAGACGCACACAGCGCGCAGATACAGCCTTTTGAAGGCCCCGGCATCGAGAGCGTGTCCGGCCAGGCCCCGTACTCGCTGCCGCGCGACCACGCGATGCACGGGGGCAAGTTCTACCAGACCAACGACTTCAACGAGTGGCAGTACATCACCATCCTGGCCAAGGACCTGGACACCGGCGACGACATCTCGGTGTTCTGGGTGCCGCTGAGCCAGGGCTGGATGAAGGAGGACGGACGGCCGCTGCAAAACGGTCTGTTCTCGTACCACAACATCAAGACCGGTGAGTTCCACACGGCGCTGGTGGTGTTTCCCGGCAAGTTCACGTCTGAGGGCACCGCGCCTGATGCCAAGGACTTCCGCTTCAAGTACGCGATGAGCGGCCCGGAGACGGCGTTCTCGACCGAGTATCTGCACGCCAGCGAGAGCTGGCACTTCACGGCAAAGAGCACGATCGCAGAGGGCAAAAACGCGCCTTTCTCGCTCGACTTCACCTCGGTGGCGGAGTTCCCCGGCTACGTGCCGGCGGCGTACTGGGGCCTGGAGGCGATCGGGTATGACCCCAAGGATCGCCAGAACCCAGAGACCATGTACGGGCTGACTTGGTACTACATTGCGCCGAACATGGCGACGGCCGGCACGCTGAATGTCGCGGGTAAGACGATCCGTTTCAAGGGTACGGGCTGGTTCGAGCACCAGTGGGGCAATTTCCGCAACGCCTACCAGTATCGCTACTTCTATGGCTACGCGCGGATGACCAACGGCGATGCCTTCAGCTGGCGCCAGTACTACGACGGCCAAGGCTTCACCCAACCGCGCCTGGAGATGAACCGGTTCCAGTACATAGACGGCTCGACCGGCCGTCGCGAGAATCACTTCGGCCCCACGCTTACGGCCGAGCCGACGAAGTGGTGGACGTCGCCGTCGACCGGACAGAAGTACCCGTGGTGGGGCGTGATGAAGACACCCAAAGGCACCTTCTACTACGGCCCCAGCCATCCCGACCAGGAGGGCGTTGGCCTGGCCGGTGGCTTCATCGAAGGCGTCATCCAGTTTCGCCAGGGCTCGCCCGAGGGCCCCATTGTCGCGACGGGCTTCTGCGAAATCGTCGACCTCTCCTCGCCCATGAAGGACGGTAATGACCCCTCGATGGGACCAGCAATCACGCGTGGCCTCCCGGAAAAGCCGGAACTCGAGTGGAAGCCGCAAGGTTCCCGGCCGACGCCTGCGCGCTCGCCGCAGCGCTAGGTCACCGTCCCTTCCATGGCTTGCGTCCGCACCCTGGCCATCGCCGTACAGCTGGCCGGGGTGCGGTGCTCACTTCTAAGGAAAAACCCATGAACAAGTACGCAGCGGAAATCGTCGGCACCTTCTGGCTCGTGCTGGGCGGTTGCGGAAGTGCGGTGTTGGCCGCAGCCTTTCCCGAGCTGGGCATCGGCCTGGCGGGTGTCTCGCTGGCCTTCGGTCTGACCGTGCTGACCATGGCCTTCGCGATCGGCCACATCAGTGGCTGCCACCTCAACCCTGCGGTGTCGGTTGGACTGTGGGCGGGCGGGCGTTTCCCCGCCTCGCAGCTGCTGCCCTACATCACGTCGCAAGTCATCGGCGCTGTACTGGCCGCAAGCGTTCTCTATGTCATCGCCAGTGGCAAGGCAGGCTTTTCAGCGGCCGACGGCTTTGCATCGAATGGCTTTGGCGCGCACTCCCCCGGCGGTTACTCGTTCGTCTCGGCACTCGTCTGCGAAGTGGTGATGACGGCGATGTTCCTCGTCGTGATCCTGGGTGCAACGGACGAGCGTGCACCCAAGGGCTTCGCGCCGATCGCCATCGGACTGGCGCTGACGCTGATTCACCTGATCAGCATCCCGGTAACGAACACCTCGGTCAACCCCGCACGCAGCACCGGCGTGGCGCTCTTCGCGGGTGGCCTGGCGCTGGAGCAACTGTGGTTCTTCTGGGTCGCGCCGATCGTGGGTGGCCTGCTGGGTGCCGGCGTTTACCGTTCGATCGCCGATAAGCACGCTGTCGCATAGCCGGATGTCGGCGTCTCGAACCGGAGCCAGGCCGCCGACCCCACCCAGTCGCCGCTGTCGCTGCAGTTCTACAATTACTACAACCCGAGTTCTTATGGGGCGGACGGATCGGGCAACCAGCTCGTGTTCCGTCCGGTCATTCCGTACCAGGCCTTCGGGGTGGACAACATCATCCGCGTCACGATAACGCACAACACCAGCTCGCCCGTGGGAAGCAGCGGCTTCGGCGACATCCAGCTGCTGCAGCTGTCG
>DASQFA010000013.1:0-4130 GCA_035633375.1 Rubrivivax sp. | reverse complement strand
ACTGAGAGTCTGAGAGTTTTTCTTCGACCGCCGCAACCTGGCACGGGACTGGCTTTACATTTGTCATGAGCGCATCCATCGATCCAAGCAAACATGTGACCGAGGCGGGCCTGTTCGAGGAGCTGCCGCAACCGAGTCTGGCGCAAATGCAGCAGGCGGCTGCGTTGGCCGCGAGCAAGCGCGGCGCGGGGGCGCCACGGTTGCTGCAAGCCAACCGGCTGCAAGTCGAGTTGCGGGCCTCGGACCTCGACTCCCTGTTGGCCGAGGACCATCGGGCGCGGCTGGTGTGGGGTTACGTCGTGCGCCAGGACGTGAGCCGGCTGATCGAAGCGATCAAGGCGCGTGGCAGCAACGCAGGACGTGCGGCGATCGACCCGCGCATCCTGTTTGCGCTGTGGCTGTACGCCACGCTGGACGGCGTGGGCAGCGGGCGCGAGGTAGCGCGGCTGGCCCGGGAGCACGACGCGTACCGGTGGATTTGCGGTGGGGTGTCGGTGAACTACCACGCGCTCAACGACTTTCGCTCTGGCAACGAAGCGCTGATGGACGAACTGCTCACCGACAACGTGGCCGCATTAGCCGCTGTGGGTGCGATCAGCCTGCAGCGCGTGGCGCAAGACGGCATGCGCGTGCGCGCGGATGCAGGTGCGGCCTCGTTTCGCCGCCAGGCCAGCCTGGACGAGCATCTGAGCCAGGCCCGCGAGCTGGTGCAAACGATCAAGACGCAGGCCCAGGCGGACCCGGGCCAAGGCAAGCGGCAAGCGCAGGCGGCCAGGCGGCGCGCGGCGCAGGAGCGCGAAGAGCGCATCCGAGCCGCGCTGGAGCAACTGCCCGCAGTGGCCGCGACCAAGAAGCGCAACGGCGACCAGGCTGAAGACGCCCGGGCGAGCACCACCGATGCCGACGCGCGCGTCATGAAGATGGGCGACGGCGGCTTTCGGCCCGCCTTCAACGTGCAGTTGGCCACCACGTGCGAAGAGCAGGTCATCGTCGGCATGGACGTAGTCAACGCGGGCAGCGACATGGCGCAGTTGGCACCGATGGTCGCGCAGGTCGAGCAGCGCCTGGGCCGCAGCCCCGATGAGTGGTTGGTCGATGGCGGCTTCCCCGCGCACGGGCAGATCGACGCGGTGGCGGGCCAGACCGAGGTCTATGCGCCGGTGCCCGAGCCCAAGGCGAAACAGGACGCACGGGGCAACGAGGTCAACCAGGACCAGCACCGGCCCAAGCCCGATGACTCCGAGGCGGTGGCCCAGTGGCGAGCGCGCATGGCTGGCGACAAGGCCAAGGAGATCTACAGGCAGCGTGCGGCCACGGCCGAATGCGTCAACGCCCAAGCGCGCAACCGCGGACTGCTGCGAATGCCCGTGCGTGGCTTGCGCAAGGTCCGCTGCGTGGTGGGCTTGTTCGTGCTGGCGCACAACCTGTTGCGCATGGCCGCGATCGCCCCCCAACTCATCGGTTGGGGCACAGGTCCGTCTGCGATGGCCGCGCAGGCCGCATGAGAGTGCAAGACGTGACCCCAAAGCGTTCAGCCAGACCCAAGATCGGCAATCCGCCACCCATCAAGAGCATCGTCTGCGCCATTCAAGGCCACACCCAGGCGACCGCCTCAACCGTCGGTGACAGACCTGCGCACATCCACAACCGAAAAACTCACAGCCTCTGAGCGGACGCCAGTGGCCGCCGGTAGAACTTTGCGACGCTATCGGACACGCGACGGCTACGCCCAGACCGTGGCGCATCGGTCGGCACGCTGCAGGCAACGCTGACGCCGCTCTCGCATGCCTGGATCGGCGATGCGATCGGGCCTTCGGCCTGGGGGCAGGGCTTTGCCAGCGCAGCCTGCGCGTGGCGGCACGGCGAGCCGAGCACGGACTACCGCGATCGCTTCGCCGGCGAGCGCTGAGGTGCGCGCACTGCCGGTGGCACGACGGGAGCCCAGTGACAGCGCCAGCACGTCTATGATGCCGGCTCTCGCGACGAGGCAGTCGGCCTCGCCGCACGCTCGCTTCGAAGGGAGATTGCTTTGATCGCACGTTTGTTGATTGTCGGCTGGGCCCTGGCGCTGGCTGTCATGCCGACACTGGCCCAGGAGAAGAAGCGCGTCGACAAGGCAGCCGACCTGCCGCGCTTCAGCTACCAGGTCAGCGCGAGCCTCGAAGACACCGTGCGCAAGGACGCGCTATTCGCCGACTTCGCCAAGGCCTACCGGCGCGACGCCGAGTCGGTGCTGGCCGGCTACAACATCCAGGACAAGGCGACGCTGCGCCAGATGCTCGCCTCGCTGGCGCAGCTCGACTTCCTCGAAAACCGCCTGGACTCGGCGCTGGCCCGGCTCGCGAAGATCAAGGAATTGCAGGACAAGCCGGCCGACAAGCTGCTCTCCGGTTTGCAACTCGACGCCATCATCGCGGCGCGCAAGCAAGGCGCCAGTCCAGCGTCCGAGGCGTATCGCCAGGACGTCGCCCGGCGCATCTCGGCGGCGCTCGAGCCGATGCCGTTCGAGGTCATCCAGAACGAGGTGCGCGAGATGAAAGCCGGCATCGAGATTGCCAGCGAAGCGCTCGCGCTGGGCTACCTGCGCGAAGTGCTGCAACCGACGGTCGACAAGGCCGGTTCCTTGTCGTCGGAGTTTGCGCCCGTCCTCGTCAATGCCCGCTACCGGCTCACGACGACCTTGCCGCTCAAACAGACGCTGGCCGCAACTTACGCCGACTACCTTGCCAAGCACGCGGTCGTCAAGCCCGACATCTGGGCGGCGCGCAACGTCGAGTTGCCCGCTGGCCAGGCGCGCCAGCCGGTCGTCATCGGCATCTGGGACAGCGGCACCGACACCACGCTCTACAAGGACAGCGTGCTACGCGATGCGTCGGGCAAGCCGGTGGTGATCGCGTTCGACAAGTACTCGAACCCTTCGACGGGCGACCTCTATCCGATCCCGCCCGCGATGCGCGAGCGCCTGCCGACCATGAAGGCGCGCGCCAAGGGTTTTTCGGACCTGCAATCGAACGTCGACAGCCCCGAGGCGACCGAGGTCAAGCAGTACCTGTCGGCGCTCAAGCCGGACGAATACAAGGCGGCCGTCGAGGAACTCGCGCTCGCCGGGAACTACCTGCATGGCACCCACGTGACCGGCATTGCGGTTGCGGGCAACCCCTACGCGCGCATCGCCACCGCGCGCATCGAGTTCGGCTACACGCTCAAGCCCGACCCTTGCCCCTCGCGGCAGCTCGCCGAGCGCGACGCGAAGGCCAGCCAGGTCTACGTCGACTTCTTCAAGACCCATGGCGTGCGCGTCGTCAACATGAGTTGGGGCGGCGACGTGAAGAGCATCGAGCAAGACCTCGAGGTTTGCGGCATCGGCAAGACGCCCGACGAGCGAAAAGCGATCGCACGCGAGTACTTCGACATGTCGAAGAATGCCTTGACGAAGGCGTTTGCCAGCGCCCCGGGCATCCTGTTCGTCACCGCGGCGGGCAACAGCAACGCCGACTCGACCTTCAGCGAAGCGATCCCGGCCAGCATCGTGTTGCCCAACCTGCTGACCGTCGGCGCGGTCGACCAGGCCGGCGATGAAGCGGCGTTTACCAGTTATGGCCCGACGGTCAAGGTGCACGCCAACGGCTATCAGGTCGAGAGCACGATCCCGGGCGGCGAGCGCATCGCCGAGTCGGGGACGTCGATGGCTGCGCCTCAGGTCGCCGGCCTAGCGGCCAAGATGCTGGCGGTGAACCCGAAGCTCACCCCGGCCGAGTTGATCGCGATCATCGTTGCGACCGCGGACAAGACACCCGACGCAAGGCGCACGCTCATCAACCCGAAGAAGGCCGTTGCCGCAGCGCAGCCGCGATGACCTTGGATCCTATTCACGGAGACGTTCTCAGCCGCGCTCGCGCGTCGCACGCAGCAGCAGCGCCGCCAGCGCAAGCACTGCGAAGGCGGCGCCGGCAAGGAAGGTCGCGCGTGCGCCGAGGCCGCTCCACAGTGCGCCGGCCAGGGCGCTCGCGACCAGCATCGCCAGCCCGCTGACGAGATTGAAGAAGCCGTAGGCCGTGCCGCGCAGATCGGGCGGCGCGCTGTCGGCGACCATTCTCGCCAGCAGGCCCTGCGTCACCGCGAGGTGCATG
>DASQFA010000012.1:0-8059 GCA_035633375.1 Rubrivivax sp. | reverse complement strand
CGTGCTGGCCAGGAAGTTGAACATGATGGTGGTGATGACCACATGGCTGCCCCGGTAAGCCTGCAGCCAGGCCGGCACTGCCGCCCAGGCCATGCCGAAGAGCGCGCCGCCCAGGCACATCAGCGGCAGCAGCAGCCAGGCCGGCAGCGTAAGCGCCAGCCACAGCGCCACCAGCCCGGTGCCCAGCCCGCCGAGCATGGCCTGGCCCTCGCCGCCGATGTTGAACAGCCCGCCATGGAAGGCCACCGCCACCGCCAGCCCGGTGAAGATGAAGGTGGTGG
Organism: Rubrivivax sp.; assembly: GCA_035633375.1. Classification (GTDB taxonomy): domain Bacteria; phylum Pseudomonadota; class Gammaproteobacteria; order Burkholderiales; family Burkholderiaceae_C; genus Rubrivivax. The sequence goes on along the minus strand of DASQFA010000012.1, from coordinate 7,778 downwards.
CGTAGTACAGCGTGTAGCTCAGGCCGCGCGGCGTGCCGAAGGCGCCGTGCAGCAGCACGCCCAGCACCTGCAGCGGATCCTGCCCGACCAGCGCCACCACGGCACCGGCCGCAAGCAGCGCGATGCCCAGGTTGAGCAGCGGCAGCAGCGCCACGTGGGCCCAGCGGGGCAGCTCCGGCGCCGCGCTCATTGCACGACCCTGCGCACCGCGTGCTCGGGGATGCGCGCTCGGCGAGCTGAGGCCGGACGCGGGCAGTCCCTGCGGGCTGTCCGTGCCTGCCGAAGGCCATCGGCCTCTGGCCGATGGCGGCCCGGCGCGCTCATGCGGGGCTCTCGCCGGCCATCAGCAGGCCCAGGCGCGCTTCCGAACACTGCTCGATCGGCAGCTCGCCGCTGATGCGCCCCTGGTGCATGACGAGCACGCGGTCGGCCAGCGCCAGGATCTCGTCGAGTTCGCTCGACACCACCAGCAGCGCGCAGCCGGCATCGCGCAGCGCGCGCAGCTGGCTGTAGATGAACTCGATGGCGCCGATGTCCACGCCGCGCGTCGGCTGGCCAACCAGCAGCACACGCGGGGCGCGGCCGACCTCGCGCGCCAGCACCAGCTTCTGCTGGTTGCCGCCGGAAAAGCTGGCGCAGCTCAAGCGCGCGTCGCGCGGGCGCACGTCGAAGCGCTGCATCATGCCGGCCGTGACGGCGCGCATGGCGCCATGGCGCATCCAGCCCAGGCGGCTGTGCGCGGGCAGGTCCTCGTAGCCGAGCACAGCCGATTCCCAGGCCGCAAAGCTCATCACCAGTGCACGCGACTGGCGGTCCTCGGGCACATGCGCCAGGCCCAGCTTCCGCGCCGTGTGCGGGTCGAGCCAGCGCCCGGCGCTGAACCGTGCATCGGCCAGTTGCAGCTGCCCCTGCGCCGGAGCGAGCAGGCCGCACAGCAGCTCGAGCAGCTCGCTCTGGCCGTTGCCCGAGACACCGGCCAGGCCGACGATCTCGCCCGCGCGCAGCGCCAGGTCGATGGTGTGCAGCCGCGTCACGCCGAGCGCGTCGCGATAGCTCAGGCCCTGGGCGTGCAGCCGCACGGCGCCGGCGGCGTGCATGCGCGCGGCATCACGGCCGATGAACACCTTGCGCCCCACCATGGCCGTGGCCAGCGCCTCGACCGAGGTCTGGGCCACCGCCGTCTCGTGCACCACGCAGCCCGCGCGCATGACCGTGACGCGGTCGCATAGGCGCATGACTTCCTTCAGCTTGTGCGTGATCAGCAGGATCGTCGTGCCCTGCCCGCTCAAGCGCGCCAGCACCTCGAACAGCTGTTCGGTTTCCTGCGGCGTGAGCACCGCCGTGGGTTCGTCCAGGATCAGGATCTTCGCGCCGCGGTATAGCGCCTTGAGGATCTCCAGGCGCTGGCGGTCGCCCACCGGCAGCTCGCTGACCAGGGTGTCGAGCGGCACCACCAGCCCGGTGCTGCGCATCAGTTCGCCCAGGCGCGCGCGCACCGCGCGTTCGGCGCGGCGCAGCAGCACATGCGGCTCGGCGCCGAGCATGACGTTGTCGAGTGCACTGAGCGTGTCGACCAGCATGAAGTGCTGGTGCACCATGCCGATGCCCAGGGCGATGGCCTCGTGCGCGTTGCGCATCTGCGCCGGCTTGCCGAACACCTGGATGAGTCCGCTGTCGGCCGTGTACAGGCCGTACAGCACCGACATCAGCGTGCTCTTGCCGGCGCCGTTCTCGCCGACGACGCCGTGCACCGTGCCGGTGGCCACCGTCAGATTGACATCGTCGTTGGCCAGCACCGCGCCGAAGCGCTTGGTGATGCCTGTCAGCCGAACAGCGGGGGCATTCGGTGGTGGATCAAGCTTCGAATTCATTCACCGCGCAGGCCGAGCCCGGACTTGGAGCCTGCCTGGGCAAGCCCCATGCCTGGCGAGGGCCGGGCGCGTCCACGCGGCTGGCGCAGAGGGCGCAGAGGGAACGCAGAGGCATACAGCGGTTTTTTGGTTTTCTCTGCGAACCTCTGCGCCCTCTGCGCCTCTGCGGTGAAGGCTGTTCATGCCTTTGAAGCCGTCAGAACTTGCAGACGTTGTCGGCCATGTAGTCGGCCACCTTGATCTTGCCGGCGATGATGTCGGCCTTGGCGGCATCGACCTTGGCCTTCATGTCGGCCGAGACCAGCTTGGCGTTGTACTCGTCGAGCGCATAGTCCACACCGCCTTCCTTCAGGCCCAGCACCGACACGCCCGGCTTGTGGCCCATGGCCACGTTGTACACCGCCACGTCCACGCGCTTGAGCATCGAGGTCAGCATCGTGCCCGGCTGCAGGTGGTTCTGGTTGCTGTCCACGCCGATGGCTAATCTGCCGCCGTCCTTGGCCGCCTGGTACACGCCCACCCCCGTGCCGCCGGCCGCGGCGAAGACCACTTCGGCGCCCTTGGCGAACTGCGCCTTGGCCAGCTCGCCGCCCCGCCCGGGGTCGCTCCAGGCGGCGCCGGTGGTACCGGTCATGTTGGCAAAGAGTTCGGCCTTCGGGTTGGCGTACTTCGCGCCCTGCTCGTAGCCGCACTGGAACTTGCGGATCAGCGGGATGTCCATGCCGCCGACGAACCCGACCTTGCCGCTCTTGCTGGCCATGGCCGCCATCATGCCGACGAGGAAGCTGCCTTCCTGCTCCTTGAACACCACCGACTGCACGTTCGGCTGGTTGACCACCATGTCGATGATGGCGAACTGCAGTTTCGGGAAGTCCTTGGCCACCTTCTCCAGGCTCGAGGCCTGGCCGAAGCCGATGCCGATGATCGGGCTGGCGCCGCGCTCGGCCATGCGACGCATGGCCTGCTCGCGCTGCGACTCGTTGGCGATCTCGAACTCCAGGAAGTTCTTGCCGGTCTCCTTTTTCCAGCGCTCCATGCCGCGGAAGGCGGCTTCGTTGAAGGACTTGTCGAACTTGCCGCCCATGTCGTAGATGACGGCGGGTTCGGCGCGAACGGCCAGCGCGCACAGGGCAGTGGCAACGGCGAGGGCGGCAGTGCGGATCAAGGGCTGCATGGCGGTCGGGCGGGTGCGGGGCCCCGCGCAAAGAGTCACAGGCACCGCTTTATAGTCCAAAGCCCCGGCTGCCCCCACCGCTGCGGCCACAAACCCTGCGCTCCCGCCCTTGAACCCGACGCACGACGCCCGCACCGGCAGCGACTGGCTGCAAATGCCCAAGGTGCTGCTGCACGAACACCTGGACGGTGGCCTGCGGCCGCAGACTCTGCTGGAGCTGTGCCGCGCGCGCGGCCTGGCCGCGCCGGCAGAAGATGCCCCGGCGCTGGCCGCCTGGGTACAGGCGAATGCCAACTCCGGCAGCCTGGGCCGCTACCTGGCCGGCTTTGCGCTCACCGTCGAGGCCATGGGCTCGCTGGCCGCCTGCGAACGCGTGGCCTTCGAGGCCGCCGAGGATGCGCGCGAGGATGGCTGCGTGCTGGCCGAATTCCGCATCGCGCCGCTGCTGCTGGAAGCCTTCGGCCTGCACGGCGAGGCCGTGGTCGAGGCGCTGCTCGCGGGCCTGCAGCGCAGCGCCCTGCCCTGCGGGCTGATCGTCTGCGCGATGCGCAGCGATGCGCCGGACAAGACGCTGCGCAGCGCGCGGCTGGCGGCGCGCTATGCGCAGGCTGGCGTCATCGGCTTCGACCTGGCGGGGGCCGAGCTGGGCCATCCGCCCGCGGACCACGCCGCTGCGTTTGCCGCGGCACGCGACGCCGGCCTGGGCTTGACCTGCCATGCCGGCGAGGCCGACGTCGGCGCGCGCGTGCTCGAAGCCGCCGCGCTGGGCGCCACGCGCATCGGCCATGGCATCCACATCGTCGGCGACGCGCGCGAAACGCAGCGCGCACGCGAGATGGGGCTTCATTTCGAGGTCTGCCCGAGCAGCAATGTGCACACCGGCGCCGCGACGTCGCTGGCCGCGCACCCGGTCCGCGCGATGCTTGCGGCCGGGCTGGCGCTGTCGGTATCGACCGACAATCGGCTGATGTCGGGCGTCAGCCCGAGCAGTGAGTGGCAGGCGATGCACGACATGCTGGGCCTGAGCCTAGGGCAGCTGCGGCAGATGAACCGCGCGGCCGCCGCGGCCAGCTTCATGCCCGAGGCGGTTCGCGCGGCGGCGCTTCAGGCCATCGGCCCGGCCTGAGCGCGGCGCCGGGGCTGCCACGCTCAAGCCGGCCGGCCGGTCCGCCTTGGCCTTACTTGTAGAGCAACTGCGGCAGCCACAGCCCGATGGCCGGGAACTGGTACAGCAGCACGATGGCGATGATCTGGATGCCCATGAAGGGCAGCATGCCGACGAAGATCTGGTTAAGCGTGACATGCGGCGGGCTCACGCCCTTGAGGTAGAACGCGGCCATCGCCACCGGCGGGCTGAGGAACGCGGTCTGCAGGTTCAGCGCCACCAGCAGGCCGAAGAACAGCGGATCGACGCCGAAGTTGTCGAGCAGCGGGATGAAGATCGGCATGAAGATGACGATGATCTCGGTCCACTCCAGCGGCCAGCCAAGGATGAAGATGATCGCCTGGCTGAGCACCAGGAACTCGGTCGTGCTCAGGCTCATCGACAAGACCCAGCGCTCCACCAGCTCCTGCCCGCCGAGCAGCGCGAAGGCCGCCGAGAAGATGGCCGAGCCGACGAACAGCCAGCACACCATGGCGCTGGTCTTGGCGGTGAGGAATACGGATTCCTTCAGCATCGTCAGGTTGAACTGCCGGTAGGCCACCGCGAGCAGGAAACCACCCAGTGCACCCACTGCCGCGGCCTCGGTGGGTGTGGCCAACCCCATCACGATCGAGCCCAGCACGGCCAGGATGAGCACCAGCAGCGGAAAGAAGCTGGCCAGCAGCATCTTGAAGATTTCCAGCCGCTGGAAGCTGAGCATGGCGTAGAAGCCCACCAGCGCGAGTGCGCCGACGGCCGCACCGATCCACCAGCCGCGCGTGGCCGGCGTGCGCTCAGGGGTGGCTGCCGTGCCTGCTGTCGCAGCGCCCGGCGGTTCTTGCACGCCAGCGCCCGCCTGAGCCGGCTCTTTCGCGGGCTCGGCACCGGGCGGTTCCTTCACCCCCGCCTCAGGCGCAGATTCCTTCGCCGCGTCCGATGCACCCGGCGGCTCGGAGAGCCCGCCGGTAGCCGCTGCGGGCGGCTCCGAGAGCCCACCGGCCCCGGCTGCGGGCGGCTCGGCAAGGCCACCGGCGGTGCTGTCTGGGGGCTCGGCAAGGCCCGACCTCTCGGTGCCGGCGGGCTCTTGCGCCATGCCCGGCGGCGCTTGCAGCCCGCCGCCGGCAGCGTCGGACTGGGCCGTGGCGCGGGTCTGCGCACTTGCCGCCAGGGCCGCATCGTCAGGCGGTGCCGTGTTCATGCGCCAGCTCATGCCGGTGGCGGCGACGAATAGCGCTGCCGGGATCAACACGACACCCAGCTGCTTGAGGATGAAACTCGTCGGCACGTCGAGATTGCGTCCGCCCTTCAGCGCACGCAGCAGCGCAGGCAGTGCGGTGTTGGAAATCCCATTCGCGATCGGCTCGGTCAAGGCCGGCAGTGGGACGAATCGCTCGGCCGCCGACAGCGGCGGCATCAGGTGCGGCTTGATCTTGGCCAGGAGGATCACGTACAGGACGTACAGGCCGGCCAGCATGATGCCCGGGAAAAACGCGCCGGCGTACAACTGCACGACGGACACGCCGGCGGTCGCGCCGTAGACGATCAGCATCACCGACGGCGGGATCAAGATGCCCAGGCAGCCGCCCGCGGTGATGGCGCCGGCCGACACGCGCACGTCGTAGCCACCGCGCAGCATCTGCGGGAAAGCCAGCAGGCCCATCAGCGTGACCACCGCGCCGACGATGCCGGTGGCGGTGGCAAACACCGCACAGGTGAACAGCGTGGCCACCGCCAGCGAGCCGGGCACGCGCGCCATCGCCAGGTGCATGCTCCTGAACAGCTTTTCGATCAGGTTGGCGCGCTCGACCAGGTAGCCCATGAAGACGAACAGCGGAATCGAGATGAGCACGTCGTTGCCCATCACCTTGAACGCGCTTTGCACCATCAGCGTGAGCGTCTTCGAGGTGTCTTCCTCGTAGGCGATCCAGGTGAAGATCATGCCCATGCCCATCAGCGTGAACGCGGTGGGGAAGCCCAGCATGATGGCCACCACCACCAGGCCCAGCATCATCAGCCCGAGGTGGCCGTTGGTGATCTTGGGGGCCATCAGCAGCATCGCGGCGGTACCGGCAATGATCAGCCCCATGATGATGAAGCCGAACCAGAGTTCCTTGCGCATCTTCATTGGGCGCTCCCCGCCTTGTGGTCCTGCGCGGTGACGAACTTGTCGAGTGCGGCGATGTCTTCGTCCTTCACGTGCACCATCGCCTTGAGCTTGTCGACGTCGACTTCCTCGACGTCCCGCTCGCGCGAGGGCCAGGCGCCGTCGCGGATGCACTGCGTGCAGCGCACGATCTCCACGATGCCCTGCAGCAACAGCATGCCGCCGGCCAGCGGGATCATGAACTTGAACGGGTACAGCGGCAGCGGCGTGGCCGAGAACGTGCTCTCGCGGATCGCGAGCGATTCGTTGGCGAAGATCCAACCGGCGTAGGTCAGCGCCACCACGCCGGGCAGGAAGAAGACGAAGTACAGGATCAGGTCGAGCGTGGCCTGCGTGCGCGGCTGGAAGAACCCGTAGAGCACGTCGCCGCGCACATGGCCGTTCTTGGCCAGCGTGTAGGCGCCGGCCATCATGATGAGCGTGCCGTACATCATGATCTGGGCGTCGAGCGCCCAGTCATGGGGGTTGTTCAGCGCGTACCGGGAGAACACCTCCCAGCTGATCATCAGCGTCAAGCCGACGATGAGCCAGGCGAAGAACTGGCCGAGCCAGGTCGATAGGCGGTCCACCAGCAGCAGCAGGCTTTGCATTGCGGGGCCTCGGGATGAATGGGTTTCTTGGGGCCTGAAGAATCCAGGGCCACCGGCCTTGCGGCGACGGTGGCCCCTTCACGGCGACGGTGTGCGTCAGGCCTTCTTGGCCGGGGCGCGGAAGTAGTGGTTCCAGGCCATCTTGAAGTCGACCATGTAGTCGTTCTGCCACTGACCGGCACGCTGCGCGAAGACGCGCTGCGAGTCCATCACCTTCTTGAACAGCGGGTTCTCGGCCGACTTGGCGGCAGTCACCGTGTCCCAGGCCGCCAGCTGAGCACGCAGGATGGCATCGGGCGTCTTGTAGAAATTGATCTTCGCGTTCTTCAGCTCGATGTAGTCCTGGCTGTTGCGCTGGATCGCCTTCCAGCTCATGTCGGCGCTGGAGGCCTGCACGGCGTAGTCGATCACCGCCCTCAGCTCGGCCGGCAGCGCGTCGTACTTGGCCTTGTTGAAGAGGATCTCGAACTGCTCGCCGCTCTGGTGGAAGCTTTGCAGCATGCAGTTCTTCACCACGTCGGGGAAGCCGAGCAGGCGGTCGGAGCTGGCGTTGTTGAACTCGGCCGCGTCGATCAGGCCGCGGTCGAGCGCCGGCACGATCTCGCCGCCGGGCAGCGGGTTGACGGCCGCGCCCAGTTCTTTGAAGATGTCGATCGACAGGCCGACGGTACGGAACTTCAGGCCCTTGATGTCGTCGACCTTGGAGATTGGCTTCTTGAACCAGCCCAGCGGCTGCGTCGGCATCGGGCCGTAGACGTAGGACACGACCTCGATGTTCAGGCTTTTGTAGATCTCTTCCAGCAGTGCCTTGCCACCACCGTAGTAGTGCCACGAC
>DASQFA010000011.1:0-8323 GCA_035633375.1 Rubrivivax sp. | reverse complement strand
GGCGAAGGTCGGCCCGGTGGCCAGCTCCAGCGCCAGCGCAGCTGCTTCGTCGAGCACCGTCTCGGGTGTGCACAAGCGGTTGTAGAAACCCCAGATGAAGGCCTCGTCGCCGCCCAGTGCGCGGCCGGTGTAGAGCAGTTCAGAGGCGCGGCCCTGGCCGACGATGCGCGGCAGCATGTTGCACGCGCCCATGTCGCAGCCTGCGAGGCCGACGCGGTTGAACAGGAAGGCCACCTTGCTGCGCGCCGTGCCGCAGCGCAGGTCGCTGGCCATGGCCATGATGGCGCCGGCACCGGCGCACACGCCGTCGATGGCGGCCACGATGGGCTGCGGGCAATGGCGCATGGCCTTGACCAGGTCACCGGTCATGCGCGTGAACATCAGCAGCTCGGGCGCTTTCAGCTGGATCAGCGGGCCGATGATCTCGTGCACGTCGCCGCCGGAGCAGAAGTTGCCGCCGGCGCCGTGCAGCAGCACCACCTTCACGTCGTCGGCATGGCGCAGCCGCTGGAACAGGTCGCGCAGCTCGGCATAGGAGTCGAAGGTGAGCGGGTTCTTGCGCTCGGACCGGTTCAGCGTGATGCTGCCGATGCCGTCGGCCACGCTCCACAGGAAGTGTTCGGCGCGATAGCCGGCCTGGGGGCGCCGGTTACCGGCCAGCAGGGCGGGGTCTGTGCTCATTGGGCAGGCTCCAAGCGATGCAATGCGGTGCGCGCGCCTTCGGGCGGCCGGGCGGGATTCATGCGGATGGTTTCTGCGCTGCGGGAGCGTGGTGTGCCGACAGCTGCACGCGCAGCCGGCCCAGCAAGGCGTAGAGCTGCTGGCGCTCGGCTTCCTGGATGCCGCCGAACAGCTCGGCCACCCATTGCTCGTGCTCGCTGGCGATCTTCTCGAAGCCCTTGCGGCCCTTGGGCGTGAGCCCGACGCGCCAGGAGCGGCGGTCGCCGGGCTCGGCGTCGCGCTGCACCAGGCCGTCTTTTTCGAGCTCGTCGGTCAGCCCGGTGACGTTGCCGCCGGTGACCATCAGGAAGCGCGACAGTGCGCTCATGCGCAGCCCATCCGGGTGGCGATGCAACTGCGCCAGGTAGTCGAAGCGCGCCAGCGTCATGCCGAACTGCGCGCGCAGACGCTTGCGGATTTCCGTCTCGATGTCGGTGCTGCAGGCCAGCAGGCGCAGCCACAGGCGCAGCGAATGGTGGTCGTCGCTGCACATGCGCGCTTCCAGGCCGATGCTCTGGTCGCCGAGCAGCGGCGTGATCTCGTGCTTGGCGGCACGCTTCATGTCAGCGGCGCCCGGCTGGCCGAACGTGGCGGCGCGCCGACCGCCAGAGTCGGCAGGCCTTCGTGCAGGCCGAGTCGGCGCGGGCCGACTTGGAGCCGCGGCACTCAGCCCCCCCGGGGGCGACGAGCGAATGCGAGTTCGGGGGTCTCATTTCACGCGGGTTCCTTCTGCACGGGTGCGGCCTGCAGCGCCTTCTCGCGCGCGAACAGGCTTTCCATCTGCGACTTGCCCGCCAGGTACTGCTTCGGCCAGGGCATCGGCGTGTAGCCGATCCTGGCCGCTTCGGTGAGTGTCCACGCCGGGTTGGCCAGGTGCGGGCGCGCCACGGCACACAGGTCGGCGCGGCCGGCGGCGATGATGCTGTTCACGTGGTCGGCCTCGGAAATGGCGCCCACCGCCACGGTGGCGATGCCGGCCTCGTTGCGGATGCGGTCGGCAAAGGGCGTCTGGTACATGCGCCCGTAGGCGGGCTGCTGCGCCGCGCTGACCTGGCCCGACGAGCAGTCGATCATGTCCGCCCCTGCGGCCTTGAAGGCGCGCGCGATGTGCACCGCATCGTCGGGCGTGATGCCGCCATCGACCCAGTCGTGCGCCGAGATGCGCACCGACATCGGCAGATGCTCGGGCCAGGCGTCGCGCACCGCGGCAAACACCTTCAGCGGCCAGCGCAGGCGATTGGCCAGGCTGCCGCCATAGTCGTCGCGGCGCTGGTTGGTCAGCGGCGAGATGAAGCTGGACAGCAGGTAGCCGTGAGCACAGTGCAGCTCCAGCCAGTCGAAGCCGGCCTCGGCGGCATGGCGCGTGCAGCGCACGAAATCGTCGCGCACTTGCTCCATGTCGGCGCGTGTCATGGCGCGGGGCACCTGGCCGTCGTCGAGGTAGGGCAGCGCCGAAGCGGCGATCAACGGCCAGTTTCCGCTGGGCAGCGGGCGGTCGGCGCCGCTCGAATCCCACGGCGCGTTGGTCGAGCCCTTGGGCCCGGCATGGCCGATCTGCATGCCGATCTTGGCGTCGGACTGGCGGTGCACGCTGTCGACGATGCGTTTCCAGGCGTCGCGCTGCGCCAACGTCCAAAGCCCCGGGCAGCCGGGAGTGATGCGCGCGTCGGGCGAGGTGCAGGTCATCTCCGCAATCACCAGGCCGGCGCCACCAAGCGCGCGCGAGCCCAGGTGCACGAGGTGGAAGTCGCCGGGCACGCCGTCCACGGCCGAGTACTGCGCCATCGGCGAGACCACGACGCGGTTCTTCAGCGTCACGCTGCGCAGCGTGTAGGGCGTGAACATCGGCGGTGGCGCCGCTTGTCCAGCCTGCAGCCGCAGACCGGCACGCTCGGCGAACCAGCGCTCGTAGCCCTCGAGCCAGGCCTTGTCGCGCAGGCGCAGGTTCTCGTGGCTGATGCGCTGGCTGCGCGTGAGCATCGAGTACATGAACTGCTCGGGCGGCAACGCGTCGGCATAGCGCTCACCCACCACCTCGAACCATTCCATCGCGTTCCAGGCGGCGTTCTGCAGGCGCAGCACGTCCACGTGGCGCAGCGCCTGGTAGCGCTGCAGTACGCTAGGGATCTGCGCCGGCTCGTGCCCCAGTTCCTTGAACTGGCGCGCCAGCTCGATGGCGTCCTCGATCGCCAGCTTGGTGCCCGAGCCGATGGCGAAATGCGCGGTGTGCACCGCGTCGCCCATCAGCACCACGTGCGCGTGGCCGTTGAAGTGCGACCACTGCTCGCACTTCACGCGCTGGAAGTTCAGCCAGGCCGAGCCGCGCAGGTGGCGCGCATTGGTCAGCAGCTTGTGCCCGCCCAGGTGCGCGGCGAAGAGCTTCTCGCAGAAGGCCACCGATTCCTCGGCATTCAGCTTGTCCAGGCCATGCGCCTGCCACACGGCTTCAGGCGTTTCGACGATGAAGGTGGTGGTCTTGTCGTCGAACTTGTAGACATGCGCCTGGAACCAGCCATGCTCGGTCTTCACGAACGTGAAGTTGAATGCGTCGTACAGCTTGGTCGTGCCCAGCCAGATGAAGCGGTTGGGGCGCGTCACCACGTCGGGCTTGAAGACGTGCGCGTACTTGTGGCGGATCTTCGAGTTGATGCCGTCGCTGGCGACAATCAGGTCGGCATCGGGATAGTCGGCGTCGGAATCGACCTCGGTCTCGAACACCAGCTTCACGCCCAGTGTTTCGCAGCGCGCCTGCAGGATGTTGAGCAGCTTCTTGCGCCCGATGCCGACGAAGCCGTGCCCGCCGCTGCGGATGGTGCGACCCTTGAACTCGAGCTCGATGTCGTCCCAGTGGTTGAAGGCCTGCTGGACGCTGGCCGCGGTGTGCGCGTCCCACTGGCGCATGTTGTCCATGGTGGCATCGGAGAACACCACGCCCCAGCCGAAGGTGTCGTAGGGCTTGTTGCGCTCCACCACGGTGATGTCGTGGCCGGGCTGCAACTGCTTCATCAGCACACTGAAGTACAGCCCGGCGGGCCCGCCCCCGATGCAGACGATCTTCATGCGTCTTGGCCCCCGACCCGTTGAACACGGCCCTAGTTTGTAGGCCAATGCTTTAGATGTCAAGCAAGTGGACCCAGCAACTGGGCCTGGCTCGCGCACGGCGGCGCCGAGGCTGCCATAGTGGCGGACATGCTGACGCTCCACTGGATCGATGACGACGAGCCGCTGCCGCCCACGCAGCGCGCGCTGGGCCCGCAAAGCGAGGCGCCGGGCCTGCTGGCGGCCGGCGGCAGCCTCACGCCGCAGCGCCTGGAGCAGGCCTATCGGCACGGTGTGTTCCCCTGGTTCAGCCATGGCCAGCCGGTGCTGTGGTGGAGCCCCGACCCGCGCATGGTGCTGCCGGTGGCGCAGTTCAATCTGTCGAAGAGCCTGGCCAAGACGCTGCGCCGCTTTGTGCGCAGCCCCGGCTGCGAGCTGCGCATCGACAGCGCCTTCGGGCGTGTCATCGAGGCCTGCGCGCGCACCCCGCGCCAGGGCCAGGCGGGCACCTGGATCGTGCCGCAGATGGTGCAGGCCTATGAGGCCTGGCACCGCCGCGGCCGCGTGCACAGCGTCGAGACCTGGGTCGATGGACAACTGGTCGGCGGCCTGTACCTTGTCGCCATCGGCCGCATGGTCTTCGGCGAATCGATGTTCGCCTGGGCCAACGACGCGTCGAAGATCGCGCTGGCGGCGCTGGTGTGCTTTTGCCGCACGCACGGCATCAGCCTCATCGACTGCCAGCAGAACACCGGCCACCTGGCGTCCCTGGGCGCGCACGAGATCTCGCGCACCACTTTCGAGCAGCACCTGTCCCATACCTTGGGGGAGCCGGAGGTCATCGATTGGACCTATGATTCCTGCATGTGGGCGCAGCTCGAGGGGCTTGCGCCCACGCCCACCCGAGAGCGCGCGTGACGCACCCCAAAGAGCTTCCGCTTTCTTCGCTGCAGTTTTATGCCACGGCGCCCTATCCGTGCAGTTACCTGCCGGACAGGCAGGCGCGCTCGCAGGTGGCCACGCCCAGCCACCTGATCAATGCCGATGTCTACTCCGGCCTGGTGGCCAACGGCTTCCGGCGCAGCGGCATGTTCACCTATCGCCCCTATTGCGACGGCTGCCGCGCCTGCGTGCCGCTGCGCGTGCCGGTGGGCACCTTCAAGCCCACGCGCAGCCAGCGCCGCGCCTGGAAGGCGCACGGCAACCTCAAGGCACGCGTGCTGCGCCTGTGCTTCGTGCCCGAACACTATCAGCTGTACCTGCGCTACCAGGCCGGGCGCCACAGCGGCGGCGGCATGGACCATGACAGTGTCGACCAGTACACCCAGTTCCTGCTGCAAAGCCGCGTCAACTCGCGCCTGGTCGAGTTTCGCGAGCCCGGCGAGGGCGGCGCGCTCGGCGCGCTGAAGATGGTGTCGATCCTGGACGTGCTGAACGACGGCATCTCCGCCGTCTACACCTTTTTCGAGCCCGACGCCGCAGCCAGCTACGGCACCTACAGTGTGCTGTGGCAGATCGAGCAGACCAAGGCGCTCAAGCTGCGCCACGTCTATCTGGGCTACTGGATCGAACGCAGCCCGAAGATGGCCTACAAGGCGCAGTTCCGGCCGCACCAGCTGCTGCTGGACGGGCAGTGGGCGGCGACTGGCGTTGCCGAGACGGCTCGCTGAGGCTATCTGGATTTTCGGTGTGTCCCATCCATTCCGAGGTGTCTTGACGAAGTCAAGCCGCCTCGGAATCTCCGGTCGACGGCCGCCTCAGGCGAACCGCACTTCGAGGTGCCGCCCGAGCACTCGCGCAGCGGCTTCGATCTGGTCAAGCCGTGAGGCGTGACGCAAGTCGAGCAGTCGATCGTCGGGGAAGGTGACGACAAAGCCGCCCTCGGGTTGAGCGTCAAGAATGACCGGGTAGTCCAACATGGTTCACCTTCCCTTCAGGCCGAGTTGCTTCTTGATGCCTTCGACCGTGCCGGTCTTCAGCTCCTTTGCGTGCATGGCCCGCAGCGCGCTCGCCCATGGCATCGCTGGAGTCGAGCACTCCGCCAGGGAAGACACAGGCGCCGCTGCAGAAGTCGTTGTCGCGCTCGGGCCTGCGCATCAGCAGCAGCTGCAAGCCGCGCGCGCCATCGCGCAGCACCCGCATCGAGGCCGCGGCGCGGACGTGGGGGCCGCTGTGGCTCACCGTTCGGGCCGAGCCTGCGCAGGCGCCGGGTGCGGGCTCAGCGCGACGCCGGCGGCATGCAGCGCGGCGATCTCGTCGTCCCCGAAGCCAGCCTCGGCCAGCACCTCGTCGGTTTGCGCGCCGATGGCCGGTGCCGGCTGCGGCGGCCGGCTGCCGCTGCGCTCGAAACGCGGCGCCGGGCCGGGCTGCACCACGCCGGCCACCTCGACGAAGGCGCTGCGCGAGCGCGCATGCGCATGGCGCGGCGCCTCCGCGATCGTCAGCACCGGCGCGAAGCAGGCGTCGGTGCCCTCTAGCAGCGCGCTCCACTGGTCGCGCGTCTTGCCGCGCAGCAGCGTGCTCATCTCGGCACGCATTTCGGGCCACAGCCTGCGCTCGTACTGGCGCTTGACGAAGTGCTCGCCCAGGCCGATGCGCTGCGCCATCTCGGCAAAGAACTTGGGCTCGATCGCGGCGATCGAGACATAGCGGCCGTCGGCTGTCTCGTAGGTGTCGTAGAAGGGCGCGCCGCCGTCGAGCAGGTTGTCGCCGCGCTGTTCGTTCATGCGCCCGCCAGCAGCCATGCCATAGAACATCGACATCAGCGAGGCCGCGCCATCGACCATGGCCGCATCCACCACCTGGCCGCGCCCCGAAGCCTTGCGCTCGTGCAGCGCGGCCAGCAGGCCCATCGCCAGGTACAGCGCGCCGCCGCCGTAGTCGCCCACCAGGTTGAGGGGCGGCACCGGCTTGCCGCCAGCGGGACCGATGGCGTGCAGCGCGCCAGTGAGGGCGATGTAGTTCAGGTCGTGGCCGGCGGCCTGCGACAGCGGGCCGCTCTGGCCGAAGCCGGTCATGCGGCCATACACCAGCGCGGGGTTGTGCGCATGGCACTCGGCCGGGCCCAGGCCCAGCCGCTCGGCCACGCCGGGGCGGAAACCCTCGATCAGCATGTCGGCGCTGGCCACCAGGCGCAGCACCGCGTCGCGGCCGGCCGGCGACTTCAGGTCCAGCGCCACCGAGCGGCGGCTGCGGCCGTTGACCTCGAAACGCCTGTCCATGGCCACGCCCAGGCCGCTGGGTTCGGTGCGGTCGATGCGCACCACGTCGGCGCCCATGTCTGCCAGCAGCATGGCGCACATCGGGCCGGGGCCGATGCTGGCCAGTTCGATGACGCGCAGTCCTTTCAACGGTCCCATGGGTGGCTTGTCCTGGTTCAGGGCCGCGCCCGCGCGGCAGGGCCTTCAGTTTGCCTGATGCTGCGCACGGCTTGGCCGGGGCGCTGCTTATCATCGGGCGCTGCGCCGCGTTCCGCTGCCGGCACCACCCGCAGGATGTTCGATGAGCGATGAAGTCACGGTGCAGGTCCGCCGCAGCGGCCGCCGCTTCGAGGCCGAGGCGGTGCTCGACCTGGCCGCCGACGCGCAGACGGTGTGGGACACCATCACCGATTACGCCGCGCTGCCGGGCTTCATGCCCGGCATCCGCAGCTGCCGCGTGGTCGAGCGCAAGGCGCTGCCCAAGGCCGGCGAGCTGCTGGTGGTGGAGCAGCAGGGCGAGTTCCGCTTCATGCTGTTCGCGCAGACCATGAAGGTGCTGCTGAACATCGAGCACCAGCCCTTGCGCGTGGCCGAGGCCAAGGCCGTGCACTTCGACCTGGGGCTGTTCAAGCGCCGCGCGATCGACGTGTTCGAGGGGCGCTACGAGCTGTTGCCGCAGACGGCAAGCCGCCGCGCGCCGCGCGTGCAGTTGCGCTACACCGCGGTGATCGGCCTGTTGCTGCCGCCGCCGCCGGCCATCGGCAGCCTGGCGGTGCGCCAGAACCTGGCAGCGCAGCTCGAGGCGGTGGCCGGCGAAGTGGCGCGGCGCAGCGGCCAGGCCGCCCCGGCGCGGGCCCGCCGTTGAGGCGGCCGCGAATTCGATCTCGGGCGACGGATGGTCTGCTTGCGGCGCAAAGCGGCCGCTCGCGAAACACCGAATTCATTCACCGCAGAGCAGCGGAGGACGCAGAGTTGGCGCAGAGGAAACGCAATGGATTCAAATCGTTTCCAGTATTTCTCTGCGGACCTCTGCGTCCTTCGTTCCTCTGCGGTGAAGGCTGCTTGTATTCGGCGGCTTTGCGCCGACACCGGCCTATGGACTGCGAACGCATGTTCGAAAATCGATTGCGCTTGCGCTTGAATCCGCGACGTAGCGGTGTCTTGCCGCATGGCCGGAACTTGGCCCCGGCCGTGCCTTCAAAGCATCGACACCCGCTTCAATTGCCGAGCCGATGAGAACCGCAGCCCTGCCGCCCTCTTGCGACCCTGCCGCAGCACGCCGCCGCTGGTTGGCCGGGGCGGCCGCGGCGGCGGCATGGTCGCTGGGCCTGGCGCCGCAGCGCAGCCTTGCCGCCACGGCGGCG
>DASQFA010000010.1:0-2037 GCA_035633375.1 Rubrivivax sp. | reverse complement strand
GCGCAGCGAACGCATCATGATCGTCGAGGTGTCGGCAAAACGTGCCATCGACTTCTCCAAGTCGGCCGACCCGATGCGCTACACCAACCATTCGTGCCTGCCGAACGCGCGCTTGAGCATTCGCCAGGGGCGGGTCGAGTTCTTTGCGCTGAGGTCGATCGCCGCGGGCGACGAGATTACGGTGTCGTACGGCGAAACGCACCATGCGGGCCGGCTGGCCTGCCGTTGTGGCGCAGCGGGCTGCGCTGGCTGGCTGTAGCGGCCTGTCGCGCCGGCGCACTCCCGGATAATCGAGCGATGAATCCGCTGCTCGCCAGACTGCACCCCTACCCCTTCGAGCGGCTCAGGGAACTCACGCGCGGCATCGTGCCGAGCGCGGCGCACACGCCCATCAGCCTGGGCATCGGCGAGCCTCGCCATGCCACGCCGAAGCTCATCGAAGAGGCCCTGGTGCAGGCCTTGCCAGGACTGTCGAGCTACCCCGCGACGGCCGGCGAGCCGGCGCTGCGCGAGGCCTTCGCCGGCTGGCTGCAGCGGCGCTATGGCGTGAGCCTGGATCCATTCACGCAGACGCTGCCGGTGAACGGCTCGCGCGAGGCGCTGTTCGCGCTGGCGCAAACGGTGATCGACCCGACGCGCCGCGGCTCCACCGTGGTCAGCCCGAACCCGTTCTATCAGATTTATGAAGGCGCGGCACTGCTGGCGGGCGCGCGCACCGCCTTCGCCAACAGCGACCCGGCGCGCAACTTCGCGGCCGACTGGTCGCAGATCGACGCCGACACCTGGCAGCGCACGCAACTGTTGTACGTCTGCTCGCCCGGCAACCCGACCGGCGCGGTCATGCCGCTGGACGAATGGAAGAGGCTGTTCGAGCTGAGCGACCGGCATGGCTTTGTCATCGCCAGCGACGAGTGTTACTCCGAGATCTACTTCCGCGACGAGGCGCCATTGGGTTCGCTGCAGGCCGCCCACCTGCTGGGGCGGCACGACTTTCGCAATCTGGTGGCCTTCACCAGCCTGTCCAAGCGCTCCAACGTGCCCGGGCTGCGCTCGGGCTTCGTGGCGGGTGACGCCGCGCTGCTGAAAGCCTTCTTGCTGTATCGCACCTACCACGGCAGCGCGATGAGCCCGCTGGTGCAGCGTGCCAGCCTGGCCGCCTGGAACGACGAAGCCCATGTGCAGGCCAACCGCGAGCTATACCGCAGCAAGTTCGCTCAGGTTACGCCGCGATTGGCCGAAGTCATGCAGGTGCAGCTGCCCGATGCCGGTTTCTACCTCTGGGCTGCCGTGCCAAACCGGGCCGGCCAGGCAAGCCCTGCCGGAGACGATGTGGATTTCGCGATGCAATTGCTGGCTCAATACAATGTCACGGTCCTTCCCGGCAGCCTGCTGGCGCGCCAGGCCCACGGGCGCAACCCCGGGGCCGGCCGCATCCGCATGGCGCTGGTCGCAGGCACCGACGAATGTGTCGAGGCCGCAAGACGCATCCACCGATTCACCCTTTCCTGGGGCGTGCACGCATGACACACAAACTGCAGGATCTGATCGAACTCGCCTGGGAGGGCCGAGCCCAGATCACGGCCGCGTCGGCACCCGATGTGCGCCAGGCTGTCGAGGAGGTGATCGCCGACCTCAATGCCGGGCGCGTCCGCGTGGCCGAGCGCCAGGGCGTGGGCCAGTGGACGGTGAACCAGTGGGTGAAGAAGGCGGTGCTGCTGAGCTTCCGCCTGACCGACAACCATGTCATCCGCGCCGGCGACCTGGCTTTCTTCGACAAGGTGCAGACCAAGTTCTCCCATCTGGACGAGGCCGCCATGCGCGCCACCGGTGTGCGCGTGGTGCCGCCGGCAGTGGCGCGGCGCGGCAGCTACATCGCCAAGAACGTGGTGCTGATGCCCAGCTACGTGAACATCGGCGCCTATGTCGACGAAGGCACCATGGTCGACACCTGGGCCACCGTGGGCTCTTGCGCGCAGATCGGCAAGAACGTTCACCTGTCCGGCGGCGTAGGCATCGGCGGCGTGCTGGAACCGCTGC
>DASQFA010000009.1:0-13064 GCA_035633375.1 Rubrivivax sp. | reverse complement strand
GTCACGCCGGTCGGTGCGGCCGGGCGTGGCGTGGCCTTGCGGTCGGCTTCGGTGGTGATCTTGTTGCCCATGGTTGGCTCCGTTGGCAGATTGTTCGAAGGCGCGATTAGGCCACAAGCGTCGCGGGCCGGATGGTGGCCTTTGCAGCCCCCGGGCCCGTGACGGCTTGTCAGTGCCGACGGCGCCGCCGCCGCGTGTGCGCCGTGGCGTGTTTGCGCGCTGTCGGCCGGGCATAGAAGCGGTGCTTCACCAACTCGGTGGCGGCCACGTAGCCGATCACCACCAGCAACATGCTGCCCAGCAATGCGGGCGGCAGGCGCACCATGCCGAACAGGCCGGCCAGCGGGTCGATGAAGGGCAGCGCCAGGGCGAGTACCGCGACGGCCAGTGTACTGGTCCACAGCAGCGTGCCGGGCCGGCTGCGCCAGGCCGGCATGTGGGTGCGCAGCACCAGCAGCACCGCCAGTTCAGTGAGCAGCGATACCACGAACCAGGCTGTCTGGAACAGCGCTTCGGGTGCCTCGAAGAGCTTCAGCAGCAAGCCGAAGGTCAGCAGGTCGAAGGCCGTGCTCGTCAGGCCGAACACCAGCATGTAGCGGCGCAGGTCGTGCACGTTCCAATGCTGCGCGCGGGCCAGCCGGTCTTCGTCGACCCGGTCGCTGGCGATCGTGATCGAGGGCAGGTCGGAGAGGAAGTTGTTGAGCAGGATCTGCTTGGCCGCCAGCGGCAGGAAGGGCAGCAGCGGAGCGGCCAGGGCCATGCTCAGCATGTTGCCGAAGTTAGCGCTGGTCGTGATGCCGATGTATTTGAGCGTGTTCGAGAAAGTGCGGCGCCCGTCCTCCACGCCCTGGCACAGCACGCCCAGGTCGGGGCGCAGCAGCACCACGTCGGCGCTCTCGCGCGCCACGTCGGCGGCCTGGTCGACCGAGATGCCCACGTCGGCGGCATGCAGCGCGGGTGCGTCGTTGATGCCGTCACCCAGGTAGCCCACCGCATGCCCCGCATGTTGCAGCGCACGCACGATGCGCTCCTTCTGCTGTGGATCGACTTCGACGAACAGCGTGGTCTTCGGCGCGCGGTGCCAAAGCGCCTCGTCGTTCATGGCGTTGATCTGCTCGCCGGTGAGCAGCGCCTCGGCGTCGAGGCCCACGCTTTGCGCTACATGCGCGGTCACATGGCGGTTGTCGCCGGTGACGATCTTGATGCGGATGCCGCGCGCGGCCAGCTGGTGCATTGTGGCCTTGACTTCGGCCTTCGGCGGATCGACGAAGTGGAGGAAGCCGACCAGGCACATGTCGGTCTCGTCCGCCGGGCTGTAGGCATCGCGTGGCTCGACCTGGCGGGTGGCCAGTGCGAGCAGGCGCAGCCCCTTTGCGCCCTGCGCGCCGAACCAGCTTTCCAGCCGCGCGCGCTCGGCGTCGTCCAGCGCCACCACCTGGCCATCGCGTTCGACCCGGGTGCAGATGCCAAGCACGTTGCCGAAAGCACCCTTGGTGATGATGAGGTGCCGATCGGCAGGCTGAGGGGCGACCACGATGGTCAGCCGCTTGCGCTGGAAGTCGTACGGAATCTCGTCGATCTTCCGCACTGCAGCGGTGGACAGAGCGGCGCGCTCACCGGCTGCCACGATCGCGGCGTCGAGCGGGTTGTCGATGCCGGTCTCGAACGCGGCGTTCAGGTAGGCCAGGCGCAACACCTCGGCCGCAGCGCTGCCGTCCGGCGCGGTGGTTGCCTGCAGCGACATAGTGCCCTCGGTCAGCGTGCCGGTCTTGTCGGTGCACAGCACGTCGATGCTGCCGAGGTTCTCGATCGCCTCGAGATGCCGCACGATGACGCCGCTCTTCGCCATGCGGCGCGCGCCCGCCGACAGCGTCAGGCTCATGATCGCCGGCAGCAACTCGGGAGACAGGCCCACCGCCAGCGCCACCGCGAACAACAGCGACTCGATCCACGGCCGCCCCATCAACTGGTTGACGATGAGGACGAACAACACCATCACCACCATCACGCGCACCAGCAGCACGCCGAACTGCTGCACGCCGCGCGTGAACTCGGTCTCCGGCGCAGCCACGCGCAGCCTGGCGCCGATGGCGCCGAAGGCGGTGTCTTCGCCGGTGTGCACGACCAGCACCGTCGCCGTGCCGCTGCGCACCGAGGTGCCGAGAAAGACCGCGTTCGTGCGTTGTGCGATCGGCGTGTCGGCGCTCAGCACACCCGGCTGCTTTTCCACCGGGTAGGACTCGCCGGTGAGGCTGGCTTCGGTGACCAGAAAATCGCGCGCCTCGAGCACCAGGCCGTCGGCGGGAATCAGGTTGCCGGCCGACACCTGCACGATATCGCCCGGCACCAGGTGCAGCGCCTCGATCGTCTGCAGCGTGCCGTCGCGCCGGGCCTTCACCGTCAACGCCAGCCGCCGGCGCAGTTGCGCCACGGCGTTCGAGGCGCGTACTTCCTGCGCGAAGCCCAGGCCGCAGCTGCCCAGCACAATGGCCAGGATGATGGCCGCATCCAGCCATTCGCGCAGCGCCGCCGAGACGGCGCCGCCGAACACCAGGATCAGCACCAGCGGGCTCTTGAACTGGCGCAACGCCAGGCGCCACACGCCCGCCACCGGTTCCTCGTCCAGCGCGTTCGCGCCGTGGTCTTGCAACCGCCGCTCGGCCTCGGCCGTGCCGAGCCCCTGCGCGCCGCTTTGCAGCACCGCGAACAGTTGCTCACCGGTACGGCTCCAGAAGCCGTCGGGGTGCGCGGTGTCGAGGGTGCCGCGCGGCGTGTTGAGCATGCGGGCATCGTAGCCGGACATCGCTGCGACGGGGGTGATCGGCGACAATCCGGGGCCATGCTCGCGCAACGCACCCTCAAGTCCATCACCCGCGCAGTCGGCCTGGGCGTGCACAGCGGCCAGAAGGTCGAGCTGACGCTGCGCCCGGCACCTGTGGACAGCGGCATCGTCTTCCGCCGCGTGGACCTGCCGGTGCCGGTGGAGATCCCTGTGTCGGTGCAATCGGTGAGCGACACGCGCATGGCCACCACCATCTCGCCTGGCGGCCTGCGCGGCTTGCCCACGGTGCAGACTATCGAACACCTGCTGTCGGCCTGCGCCGGCCTGGGGCTGGACAACCTGGTCATCGACATCAGCGGCGAAGAGGTGCCGGTGCTCGACGGCTCGGCCGCGAGCTTCGTCTATCTGCTGCAAAGCGCCGGCATCGTCACGCAGGATGCGCCGAAGCGCTTTCTGCGCGTGAAGAAGCCAGTCGAAGTCCGCGAAGGCGAGGGCGCCAACCTGAAGTGGGCGCGGCTCGAACCCTTTCACGGCTACCGCCTGAGCTTCGAGATCGAGTTCAACCATCCCGCGGTCGACGAAACCGGCCAGCAGGTGGTCTTCGATTTCAGCCAGGGCCAGTACAAGCGCGACATCGCGCGCGCGCGCACCTTCGGCTTCACCAAGGACATGGAGATGATGCGCTCGCGCGGCCTGGGGCTGGGCGGTGGCCTGGACAATCTGATCGCGGTCGACGACAGCCGCGTACTCAACAGCGAAGGCCTGCGCTACGACGATGAGTTTGCCAAGCACAAGATCCTGGATGCCATCGGCGACCTGCAGGTGCTGGGCCAGCCGTTGCTGGCTGCCTACAGCGCTTACCGCAGCGGCCACGCGCTGAACAACAAGCTGCTGCGCGCGCTGCTCGCCGACCCGACGGCGCACGAGACGGTGACTTTCGACGACGCGGCGCTGGCACCGCAGGGTTTTGCCGAGCTGGCCCCGGCATGGTGATCTTCCGCCTGGTATTCGGGCTGCTGCTGCTGGCGGCGCTGCTGTGCTTTGCGATGTACATCGGCACGCAGCAACGGGTGTGGTTGCAGCGCGGCCTGGTGGTGCTGAAGTGGACGGTGCTTGCCGGGCTGGGCTTCTTCGCGGTGATCGCGCTGGAGCGGCTGACGCCGCTGCTATAAGCGGTTCAGAACAGTTTCGAGGGCAGGAACTGAAACGTGCGGCCGTGCGCCAGCGCGGCCTTGCCTGCGATCGTGGTCATCAGATGCCGACGGACAAGCCCATCGTGGGTGATTGGCATGCTCAATAGGATCTTCCGCGCCGGTACTGCGCATGCGCGCGCGGCGCCAGCGTCGTGGCACGGGCCATCGCCGCCAGCGAGGCGCCGGCATGCGCATGGGTGATGGCCAGTCCCAAGGCATCGGCGGCATCCTTGCCGGGCAGGCCGGGCAGCTTGAGCAGCCGCATCACCATCTCCTGCACCTGGTGCTTCCTGGCATGGCCATGGCCGACGATGGCCTTCTTCATCTGCAGGGCGGTGTACTCGGCCACGCTCAGGCCGCCCGACACCAGCGAGGCCAGCGCCGCGCCGCGCGCCTGGCCGAGCAGCAGCGTGCTTTGCGGGTTGACGTTGACGAAGACGATCTCCACCGAGGCGCACATCGGCTGGTAGGTGTCGACCACCTCGCGCACGCCGTCGAAGATGAGCTTCAGCCGCGCCGGCAGGTCGCTCAGTTCGGCTTCGGTGGTGCGGATGGTGCCGCTGGCCACATAGGCCAGCTTGCGGCCATCGACCTCGACCACGCCGAAGCCGGTGGTCTGCAGCCCGGGGTCGATGCCGAGGATGCGGCCCTTCACGGGTGGAGACTGGAGTACCAGCGCACCGAATGGAAGAACACCGGCGCGGCAAAGCACAGCGGCGCCACGCGGTCGAGCAGACCGACCGCGCCGGTGACCGAGCTCTGGTTGCCCCAGTAGCGCACGCCGGCGTCCTTCTTCAGCGCCTTCATCACGAACTCGCCGAGCGTGCCGCAGGCGCCGGCCACCAGACCCATCAGCATCGCCTGCCAGATGCGGAAGGGCGTGATCCACACCAGCAGCGCACCCACCAGCGCGGCGGCCAGCGCGCCGGCCATCCAGGCGCGGTATGAGAAGGAGCGGTCGATGTGCCGCGCCACCGGCCGGCGTCGCAGCCAGCGGCTCATCAGCTCCTGCACGATCTGCGCGCTGGCCGCGACGATGACCAGGAAGAACAGCAGGAAGGCACCGCGCCCGGCGTAGTTGGGAAACTCCAGCAGCAACAGCGCAGGCGCATGGCTCAGGCCGAACACGCACACGGTGATGCCCCACTGGATCTTGGCGTTGCGCTCGAGAAAGCGCTCGGGGTCGCCGGCCAGCGCACTGAGCACCGGGATCGCCAGGAACACGTAGACCGGGATGAACACGCTGAACAGGTCGAAGCTGCGCAGCCCGACCAGCACGTACTGCAACGGCAGCACGATGAAGAACGCCAGCACCAGGCTTCGGTGGTCGCTGCGCCGGGTGTGCGCCAGCGTGATGAACTCGCGCAACGCCAGGAAGGAGAACACGCCGAACAACAGCGTCGCGCCGACCGGCCCCGACATCCACGACAGCCAGAAGACCACGGTGCCGATCCACAGCGCGCGAAGGTCGCGCAACTGCCGCACGTGCGGGTCGGCCTGCTCGCTGTGCTGTGCGCGCAGCGTGGGCGCGAACACGGCGATGCTGGCCAGGCTGAGCAAGCCGAAAAGGATCAGGAACAGCAGCGCCACCTGCTGCTCGACGCCGAGCGAGCGCAGTGCGTTCATTGCCGCTGGCGCGTCATGTCGGTGCCGGCCGCAGCGCGACGACCGCGTCGCGCGCGCGAGCGAGGAACTGGCGCTTGTCCTCGCCGGGCTGCAGTTGCATCGGCGCACCGAAAGTGGCGGTGCACAGGATCGGCACCGGCACCACCTCGCCCTTCGGCATGACACGCTGCACGTTGTCGATCCACACCGGAATCAGCTGCACGCCGGGGAACTGCTCTGCCAGGTGGTACAGGCCGCTCTTGAAAACTTGTGGCTCGGCCTTGTTGCTGCGCGTGCCTTCGGGAAAGATGACCAGCGAATCGCCATGCTGCAGCGCGTCGGCCAGCGGCTCCAGCGGGTCCTCCGGGTCGTCGGTGCTGGAGCCAGAGGCTGCCTTCGCTCGCGTGCGGCTGACATAGACCGCATTGAAGACTTCGCGCGTCAGCCAGTGTTTGAACGGGTTGGCGGTCCAGTAGTCGCGCGCGGCGATCGGGCGGGTGCGCACGCGCAGGTCGTCGGGCAGCGCAGCCCAGATCAGTACCCAGTCGAGGTGGCTCTGGTGGTTGGCGAAGCAGATGCGTTGCAGCGCCTCGGGCGGGCAGCCCTTCCAGTGGCCTTGTGCGCCGGTCACCAGGCGTGCCACGAAGGACACCAGCATGCCCATGACCTTGACCGCGATTGTCATGCGGCGATGGTAGCTTGAAGGCAGCGCCCGCCCACCCGCATGGCGCGCGCTGCCGGCCTCGAGGCCGCGGCCTCAGCGGCCGTAGGTGGCGGTGAACGAGGCCTTGCCGAGCAGGCCTGGGCCGACGCCCTTGTTGAGCACGAAGCCGTAGAGCCCGGCCGTGCCGGTCTTCGGCACGCCGCCAGCCACCTCGAGCTTGTCCACCGCCAGCGCATAGAGCGTGAAGATGTAGCGGTGCGGCTTGTCGCCCACCGGCGGGCAGGGGCCGCCGTAGTTGCCGTTGCCGCCGGTAGCTCCGGTGTCCATGAAGTCGGTGTTGCCGCCGAAGGCACCGGCCGGCAGCGTCTCGGCGCGGTTGCCGGCACCTTGCGCCATGCCTGTGGTCGTCGCCGGCATGTTGTACACGGCCCAGTGCCAGAAGCCGCTGCCAGTGGGCGCATCGGGGTCATAGACCTGCAGCGCCAGCGACTTGGTGCCGGCCGGCAGGTTGCGCCACTCCAGCGCCGGCGAGATGTTCTGGCCCTTGCAGCCGAAGCCGTTGAGCACATGCTTGTTGTCGAAGACGCCGCTCTTCAGGTCGGGGCTGGACAGTGCGAACTCGGGGGCCGGCGACATGGCGCCGCAGCCGGCCAGCGCGGCCACGGCCAGCAGCGTCAGGGCGGAACGATGGGACATCTTCATGGGTCGTTTCCTCTCTTGGTGGGTGATCAGTGGCGGAAATGCCGAGTGCCGGTGAAGATCATGGCGATGCCGCGTTCGTCTGCTGCGGCAATGACCTCGTCGTCGCGCATCGAGCCGCCCGGCTGGATGACGCAGGCCGCGCCTTCGTCGATGACCACGTCCAGGCCGTCGCGGAAGGGGAAGAAGGCATCGCTGGCCACGGCCGAGCCGGCCAGCGACAGGCCGGCGTTGCCGGCCTTGATGCGGGCGATGCGCGCCGAGTCGATGCGGCTCGTCTGGCCTGCGCCCACGCCGAGCGTCATGCCGTCGCCGCAGAAGACGATGGCATTGCTCTTCACGAACTTGGCCACCTTCCAGGCGAACAGCAGGTCGTTCATCTGTGTGGCCGTGGGGGCCAGCTTGCTGACCACGCGCAGTTCGGCGCGGCCGACGTTCTTCAGGTCGGGTGTCTGCAGCAGCATGCCACCGCCCACGCGCTTGAAATCGAGCAGGTTCATCGCGGGACCCAGCGGCACCTCCAGCACGCGCAGGTTCTGCTTGGCAGCGAGCAGCGCGCGGGCCTCGGGCGAGAAGCCCGGCGCGATCAGCACCTCGACGAACTGCTTGTGCTCGCCGATGCGGCGCGCGGTGGCTTCGTCCAGCGGCCGGTTGAAGGCCAGTATGCCGCCGTAGGCCGAGGTCGGGTCGGTCTTCCAGGCCTTGGCATAGGCCTCGACCAGGTCGGCGCCGACTGCCACGCCGCAGGGGTTGGCGTGCTTCACGATGACACACGCGGCAGCGTGGGGCCCGCCCGCCCGGTCGGGGGCGTCGAAGCTCTTCACGCATTCCCAGGCGGCATCGGCGTCGGCGATGTTGTTGTAGCTCAGCTCCTTGCCCTGCAACTGTGTCCAGCGTGCGAGCAGGCCTTCGCCTGGTTTGCCTTCGCGGTAGAAGGCGGCGGCCTGGTGCGGGTTCTCGCCGTAGCGCAGGTCCTGTGTCTTCGTCAGCTGCAGGTGGTAGACGGCGGGGAAAGGCTCGCGCGGCGGCGCCGCCGCCACATCCAATTCGGCGCCGCTGTGCAGCGCGCCCAGGTAGTTGGAGATCATGCCGTCGTAGGCCGCGGTGTGCGCATACACCTTCTTCGCCAGCATGAAGCGTGTGTCGCGCTGCACGGCGCCGTCGCGCAGCTCCGCCAGCACACGTGCATAGTCGGCCGGGTCGATGAGCACGGCCACGTCCTGCCAGTTCTTGGCCGCGGCGCGCAGCATCGCAGGCCCGCCGATGTCGATGTTCTCGATGGCCTCTTCCAGCGTGCACCCGGGCCGGGCGGTGGCCTGCGCGAAGGGGTACAGGTTCACCACCAGCAGGTCGATGGTGCCGATGCCGTGCTGCTGCAGCGCGGCCATGTGCGCCGGCAGATCGCGCCGCGCCAGCAGGCCGGCGTGGATGCGCGGGTGCAACGTCTTCACGCGGCCGTCGAGCATCTCCGGCAGCCCCGTGACCTCGGCCACCTCGGTCACCGGCAAACCCGCATCGGCCAGCAGCCGCGCCGTGCCGCCGGTGGACAGTAAACGCACGCCCAGGGCCTGCAGGGCAGTTGCGAAATCGACGATGCCGGTCTTGTCGGACACGGAAAGCAATGCGGTCATTCGGGCCATGGCATGTCCAGGAAGGGCGCTTGCCCGCGCGCGGCGCTCGGCATCACTTGATCAGCTTGTGATCCGTCAGCTTGCGGCGCAAGGTGTTGCGGTTGATGCCCAGCCACTGCGCCGCCTTGCTCTGGTTGCCCTCGGCCTGGCGCATGATGACTTCGAGCATCGGCTTTTCCACCGTCAGCATCACCATGTCGTGCACCGAATGCGGCTCGGCGCCGCGCAGATCCTTGAAGTACTGCTCCAGGCTCGCCCGGATGCATTCTTCGATGTGTTTCTTGCTCATGCGCTGAGCACCAGCTGTTCGTCGTTCGCCGCTGCCAGCGGCTCGGGCAGGCGCGGGTGCAGTTCGGCGAGTTCGTCGAAGAAGGTGGACACGGCGCGCACCTGCGCGTCGCTCGAATGCAGCGTGTTCATGGCCGCGCGGAAGGCCTCTCCGCCGGGCAGCGCGCGCACCGCCCAGCCGATGTGCTTGCGCGCCGTGCGCACGCCGGTGGGCTCGCCATACAGCGCATAGTGGTCCTGCAGGTGCTCGAGCAACCAGGCGCGCACTTCGCTCGTGGCCGGCGCCTCGGCCAGGCTGCCGTGGCGCAGGAAATGCGCGATCTCGCGAAAGATCCATGGCCGCCCCTGCGCGGCGCGGCCGATCATCAAGGCGTCGCAGCCGGTGTAGCGCAGCACCTGCAAGGCCTTGTGCGGCGAATCGATGTCGCCGTTGGCCACGACAGGAATGCGCAGCGCCGCCTTCACCGCAGCCACCGTGTCGTACTCGGCCAGCCCCGTGTAGCCCTGCTCGCGCGTGCGGCCGTGCACCACCACCATGGCGATGCCGGCGTCCTGCGCGCGTTGCGCCAGGCGCAATGCGTTGCGCTCGCTGTGGCACCAGCCGGTGCGCATCTTCAGCGTCACCGGCACGCCGTGCGGCGCGCTGGCAGCAACCACCGCCTCGACGATGGCCAGCGCCAGCGGCTCGTCGCGCATCAGTGCCGAACCGGCCCACTGGTGGCACACCTTCCTGGCCGGGCAGCCCATGTTGATGTCGATGATGGCCGCGCCGCGTTCGATGTTGTGGCGTGCCGCCTCGGCCATCAGGTGGGCATCGGTGCCGGCGATCTGCACCGTGATCGGTGCGCTCTCGCCCTCGTGGTTGCTGCGTCGCGAGGTCTTCAGCGAATCGCGCAACTCGGGCCGCGAACTGATCATCTCGCTGACTGCATGGCCCGCGCCCAGACGCCGGCACAGCTGGCGGAACGGCCGGTCGGTCACGCCCGCCATCGGGGCGACGAACAGGTTGTTCGTGAGCGCGTAGGCTCCGATGTGCATGGTGTGGCTGGGGAATGCTCAAAACGGGAGGCGGCAGTATAGCGGCGCGCGGTGTGCGGTCCCCTGGCTTCGGCACTCTCGCGCGCTGCCGATAATCGTCGCCGATGGAAGCCTGGACGCACTCCCTGCTCAGCGCACTGGCGCTGCCGCAGTTCGGCTTGAGCACGGTGTTCGTGGTGGCCTTGCTGTCGGCCACGCTGCTGCCGATGGGGTCGGAGCCGGTGGTGTTCGGGTTGGTCAAGCTCAATCCCGAACTCTTCTGGCCGGCGGTGCTGGTGGCCACTGCCGGCAACACCATCGGCGGGGCCATCAGCTGGTGGATGGGTTATGCGGCAGAGCGCACCTACGAGCATGTCAAGCACCGCCCGCCGGGCGAAGTGCGTGCCTTGCGCTGGCTCAAGCGTTTCGGCCCCAGGGCCTGCCTGCTCAGCTGGCTGCCGCTCGTCGGCGATCCGCTGTGCGCGGTGGCCGGCTGGCTGCGCCTGGCGTTCTGGCCCTGCGTGTTCTACATGGCGATCGGCAAGTTCCTGCGCTACTCCATGGCCACCGCGGCGCTGATCTGGGTTTTTCCCGGCCAGTACACGCCTTGAGTGCGCAGGCCGCGTCGCCTGCGCGCGCACCGTTGCCGACAAGGGGGTCGCGCGCGTGAATTCCGGGCCATCGCCGAGGCACGACCGGGGTTGCGCTGGGCATGGGTTGTGTTCGTCGCGTCACAATGCCGTGCTTCAGAACCCCGAGCGCGGCGCAGCGTGGCGATCGCGGGAATGCCGGAGACACTGTCGATGCAAGACACCCCCGCCTACGATGCACTGACCCGCACCTATCTGCGGTTGCACCGCCTGGGGCACCTGCAGTCGCTGGCCGGGTGGGACCAGGCGGCGAACATGCCGCCCAAGGGCAACCCGGCGCGCGCCGCGGCGCTCAGCGAAATGGCGGCCTTGCTGCACCGGCTGCGCACCGACCCCGCGCTGGCCGAGACCATCGCGCGCGCCGAGCAGGAGGCCTTGTCCGAGTTGCAGCGTGCCAACCTGCGCGAGATCCAGCGCGACTGGCGCCATGCCAATGCCCTGCCCGAGTCGCTGGTGCAGCGCCGCCAGATGGCAGGCTCGCGCTGCGAGCATGCCTGGCGCGTGCAACGCCCGGCGAACGACTGGCAGGGCTTCCTGGAAAACTTTCGCGAGGTCCTCGCGGTGGCGCGCGAGGAGGCCGAACTGCTGTCGCAACGCAACGGCTTGTCGCGCTACGACGCGCTGATGGATCGCTTCGAGCCCGGCATGACCGGCGCCGTGGTCGACCGCGTGTTCGGCGACGTGCGCCAGTGGCTGCCGGGGCTGATCCAACAGGTGCGCGAGCGCCAGGGTCACGAAGCGCTGATCCCGCCGGTGGGCCCGTTTCCGATCGAGGCGCAGCGCCGCCTGTGCGAGCAGGTCATCCACATGCTCGGTTTCGACTTCGAGGCCGGGCGGCTGGACGTGAGCACGCATCCGTTCTGTGGCGGCGTGCCCGAAGACGTGCGCATGACCACGCGCTTTCGCGAGGACGACTTTCTCGGCAGCCTGATGGGCACGGTGCACGAGACCGGCCACGGCCGCTATGAGCAGAACCTGCCGCGCGAGTGGCTCGGCCAGCCGGTGGCCGAGGCGCGCTCGATGGCCTTGCACGAGAGCCAGAGCTTGAGCTTCGAGATGCAGCTCGGCAGCCACCCCGGCTTCGTCGCGCGCCTGGCGCCGATGGTGGCCCAGGCCTTCGGCGATCAGCCGGCCTTCGAGGCGCGCAACCTGCACCGGCTGATCACGCGCGTCAAGCCGGGCTTCATCCGCGTCGATGCCGACGAGGTGACGTACCCGGCGCATGTCATCCTGCGCTACGAGATCGAGCGGCCACTGATCGAAGGCGAGATCGAAGCCGAAGACATCCCCGCGCTGTGGGACCAGAAGATGATGCAGCTGCTGGGCATCGACACGCGCGGCAACTACAAGGACGGGCCGCTGCAGGACGTGCACTGGACCGAAGGCGGCTTTGGCTATTTCCCCTGCTACTCACTGGGCGCGATGTTCGCGGCGCAGTGGTTCGCCACCATGCGCCGGCAGATGCCCGACCTGGACCAGCGCATTGCCGGCGGCGAGCTCGGCCCGGTGTTCGACTGGCTGCGCGAGCACATCTGGTCACAGGCCAGCCGCTGGACCACCGACGAACTGGCGCTGCGCGCCAGCGGCGAGACGCTGAACCCGGCGCACTTCAAGGCGCACTTGCACGCCCGCTACCTGGCCTGAGCTCGGCACCCATTGCCTGGCATGCTTCAGGCGATGGCTGCGCGCCCAAGAGCGTTGCAACGCCGGCCGATGCCGGGTTGCGCATCGCCTGCAGTTCGCTACTGGATGCCGTCGCGCCCGGCCGCGGCGAAGCAGGTCGAGCCGGGCTGGTCCGGGCAGATCACGACATAGGTCGCGCGCTTGCCGCAACCGCTGACGCCGACGGTGTACTCGGCGCGCTCGATGCCGAAGCGGAACGACACCGGCTGCAGCGTCTCGCGTGACAGCAGCTGCGTGGTGGCCGCCGGGCAATTGAACTCGAAGGCGGCGCGGCGCTGTGCAATCGCCATGGCTTCGGGCTGGGCCTGGTCGATGAAGGGCGGGCCGGAGGCACAGCCGACCGTCAAGACCGCGACCGACAGGCTCAGCAGGTTCAGGCGCATGGACATCGTCGGGCTCCTTGTCGGTGTGTGCAGGCCAAATCCTAACGCAGGCGGCGGCGAACCTCTCGCGCAGGCGCGTCCGCGGCTCATGCGCCGCGTTCGGCCAGTGCCCGGTCCAGATCGTTCAGCACCTCGTCCAGGCGCTTGAGCGTGCGCGCCGCGCGCGTGCGCAGACGCCGCTTGCGCCCGACCAGGGTGCGATGCGCATCGTCGAGCACGGCGTTGTTCAGCGTGATGCCGTGGCGTGCAAGCGTCAGCGCCAGCGTGCTGCGGCGCGAGCGCAGGTCGACGCGGGTGCGCTGGTAGGCGTGCTCGGCCAGCGCGCGGCGCTGTGCGTAGCCGAAGGTGTTGGCTAGGAACATCTCCGGATCGCGGTGCTCGGGCTCGAAGAGTTCGATGTCGGTGCCCGGGTGGCTGCCCTGGTAGCCCTTCATGCCCAGCTCCAGGCGCGAATGGATCAGGCTGCGGA
>DASQFA010000008.1:0-1832 GCA_035633375.1 Rubrivivax sp. | reverse complement strand
CGGCTGCCCGCCGGCGCGGCTGCTGCGCTCATCAACCACAGCCACAGCGACCCGGACCTGGTCTTGTTCGTCGACGCGGCCGAGCTGCAGATGGTCGAAGCCATCGACGGCCAGCGCTCCATCGCCGACATCGTCCAACGCTTGGGCGGGCCCGCTTCCCCGCGACGCAAGCTGCGCGAGCAAGCTCGCAACCTGTTCCAGCGCCTGTGGTGGTACGACCAGGTCGTGTTCGACACATCGCATCAGGACGACGTCGCCGGAGACAAGCCACGAAGCAAAACATAGGTCTTGCCATACGATGGCGAGCGCGAGTTCGAGTACAACGCGGGCGCGGAGAAGGCGTTAGGCATGACACTGTCGCAGGGCTGGACAGCGGTCAGCATGCAGCGCGACTGGCGGCAAATCTTCCCTGGATGAGGTGACTAGATGCGATCTGGTATTGACAACACCGTGCAGGCGCTACGGCCTGAGCGCTCCAATTTCAAATCCGACGTCATCGCCGGCCTGACCTTTGCCATCGTCAACGTGCCCCAGGCCATGGGCCACGCGGTGCTGGCAATGGTCAACCCGGTGCTGGGCATCTTCACGCTGATGGTGGCCGTGCCGGTCGGCGCAATCTTCACCAGCTCGGTCTTCATGAACGTCTCCACCACCGGCGCACTGTCGGTGGCGGCCGGCTCCGCCCTGGCCACGCTCCCGGCCGCCGACCGGCTGCAAGGGCTGGCCGCGCTGGTGCTGCTGGTCGGCGTGATCCAGTTGCTGGCCGGGCTGTTCAAGCTGGGCTTCGTGGTGCGCTTCGTCTCCAACTCGGTGATGACCGGCTTCCTCAACGGCGTGGCCGTGCTGATCATCCTGGGCCAGTTGGGCGACTTGACCGGCTACCAGAGCCCGTTCAACAACAGCGTGGCGCGCACGCTGGACCTGTTGTTGCGCCTGCCCAGAATCGACATTCCGACCACGATCATTGGCCTGTTGACGCTGGGGCTGATTGTGCTGCTGCTCAGAACACGCTTGGGCCGCTTCGCCTTCATCATCGCCATCGGCATCTCCACCGTGTTGCTGGCCCTGCTCTCGCTGCCGGTCTGGGGCGCCGAGCAGAGCTGGCAGGCGGTGCAGACGGTGGGCGACGTGGCCAGCATTCCCCGCAGCCTGCCGCAGTTGATCTTGCCCACGCCCCAGCTGATGCTGGGCCTGCTGCTGCCGGCCCTCTCCGTGGCCATCATCGGCCTGATCCAGGGCGCGGGCGTCAGCCAGTCCTACCCCAACCCCGACGGCAAGTACCCCAACGTGTCGCGCGACTTCTTGGGCCAGGGCGCGGCCAACATCGCCAGCAGTTTGGTCGGCGGCCTGCCGGCCGGCGGGTCGATCTCCGGCACGGCGCTGATCATTAGCGCCGGCGCCCGTTCACGCTGGACCAACATCCTGGCCGGCTTTTTCGTGGCCCTGATCGTGCTGTTGGCCGCGCCGCTGGTGGAGTTTGTCCCCATGCCCGCGCTGGCCGCGCTCTTGATCGTAGCCGGCTACCAGGGGCTGCGCCTGGAGGCGGCGCAGACCATCTGGCGCACCAGCCGGGTTTCGACCGTGGTCATGGCGCTGACCTTCCTGGCCACGCTGTTCATCCCCTTGCAGTATGCGGTGTTGATCGGCGTGGCCTTGAGCGTGGTGCTCCACGTGGCCCGCCAGTCCAACAAGGTGTCTGTCACGTGGCTGGTGCCGGTGGCGGACGGATTTCCTGTGGAACGCCCGGCGCCCCGGGAGCTGCCCAGCCGCCAGTTCACCATGCTCCAGATCTACGGCAGCCTCTTCTTCGCCGCTGCCACGAGTCTGGAGGA
>DASQFA010000007.1:0-2357 GCA_035633375.1 Rubrivivax sp. | reverse complement strand
CGCCCCGGTGAGGATGGCGGCAACCTGGTGCGCCAGATGCACCCCAAGGTGCTGGCCGTGACCGGCCCGCACGCCACGCAGCAGGTGATGGACGCGGTGCACCTGCACAGCCCCAAGCCGCACGATCCCTTCGTCGACCTGGTGCCCGCCGGCTTTGATCCCAAAATCGGCATCAAGCTCACGCCGCGCCACTATGCCTATCTGAAGATCAGCGAAGGCTGCAACCACCGCTGCAGTTTCTGCATCATCCCCAGCATGCGCGGCGACCTGGTGTCGCGCCCGATCGGCGACGTGCTCGGCGAGGCGCAGCGCCTGTTCGAGGCCGGCGTGAAGGAACTGCTGGTCGTCAGCCAGGACACCAGTGCCTATGGCGTGGACCTGAAGTACCGCACCGGCTTCTGGGACGGCAAGCCGGTGAAGGCGCGGCTGTTCGAGCTGTGCGAGCAACTCGGCCAGTTGGCCGACGGCTTCGGCGCCTGGGTGCGGCTGCACTATGTGTACCCCTATCCGCATGTCGACGAGATCCTGCCGTTGATGGCCGAAGGCCGCGTGCTGCCCTACCTGGACGTGCCCTTCCAGCACGCGCACCCCGACGTGCTGAAGCGCATGAAGCGCCCGGCCAGCGGCGAGCGCAACCTCGAACGGCTGGCGCGCTGGCGCGAGATCTGCCCGCAGATCGTGGTGCGCTCGACCTTCATCGCCGGCTTTCCGGGCGAGACCGAAAACGAGTTCGAAAGCTTGCTCGAGTTCATCCGCGAAGCGCGCATCGACCGCGCCGGCTGCTTTGCCTATTCGCCTGTGCAGGGCGCCGCGGCGAATGCGCTCGAAGGCCAGCTGCCGGCCGAACTGCGCGAGGAACGCCGCGCCCGCTTCATGGCCGTGGCTGAAGCCAAGTCCACGCGTAAGCTGCAAGAGCGCGTCGGTGCGACCATGCAGGTGCTGGTGGACCATGCGCCAGCGCTGGGCCGCAAGGGCGGCGTGGGCCGCTCGTATGCCGACGCGCCCGAGATCGATGGCCAGGTGCGGCTGCTGCCGCCCGAGAAGGCGTCGAAGACCCTGAAGGTGGGCGAGTTCACCCGCGCCCGCATCGTCGCCACGCAGGGGCACGATCTGGTCGGCCTGCCGGTGTGAGCGCATAGAAGGAAATCCATGTCCGAAGCGAAGGCCCTGAGCACCCGGCTGATCCAGCACCCGTACCAAGCGCCGGCCGGCTTCATGGCGCCGCAGCCCGGAGTGTTCAAGGCCTCGACGGTGATCTTCCCCAACGTGGCCGCGCTGCAGGCACGCGACTGGAAGGAGAAGGCCGGCTACACCTACGGCCTGCACGGCACGCCCACCACCTTCCTGCTCGAAGAGCGCATCGCCACGCTGGAGGGCGGTGCGCACACGCTACTGGTGCCCAGCGGCCTGGCGGCCATCACGCTGGTGGACATGGCGCTGCTGAAAAGTGGCGACGAGGTGCTGATCCCCGACAACGCCTATGGCCCGGGCAAGGAACTGGCGCGCCAGGAACTGTCGCGCTGGGGCATCGGCCTGCGCTTCTATGACCCGGCTGATGCGGCGGCGCTGGCAGCGATGATCGGCCCGGCCACCAAGCTGGTCTGGCTGGAGGCGCCCGGCTCGATCACGATGGAGTTTCCCGACCTGCGTGCGCTGGTGCGCGTGGCACGGGACGAGGGCGTGCTCACCGCGCTGGACAACACCTGGGGGGCAGGACTGGCGTTGAATGCCTTCGACCTGGGCGATGGCTTAGGCGTGGACATCAGCGCGCATGCGCTGACCAAGTTCCCGTCCGGCGGTGGCGATGTGTTGATGGGCTCGGTGACCACTCGCGACCACGACCTGCACCTGCGGCTGAAGGGCACGCACATGCGCATGGGTTGGGGCGTGGGCATGAACGATGTCGAAGCGGTGCTGCGCGGCTTGCCGTCGCTGACGTTGCGCTACGCCGCGCAGGACGCGGCCGGCCGCACCCTGGCACAGTGGTGGCAGCGGCAACCGCAGGCGAGCCAGGTGCTGCACCCGGCGCTGCCGGGTTCGCCCGGGCATGCGCACTGGCGATCGCTGTGCACACAGGCGGCGGGGCTTTTCTCGGTGGTCTTCGACGAGCGCCACGACCGCGCCCAGGTGCATGCCTTCGTCGATGCGCTGAAGCTGTTCAAGCTGGGCTATTCATGGGCAGGCCCCGTGAGCCTGGTGGTGCCCTACGACTTGGCGGTCATCCGCCCGGGAACGTCCTGGCGCGGCACGCTGGTGCGCTTCTCGCTGGGTCTGGAGGACGTGCAGGATTTGCAGGACGATCTCGAAGCCGCATGTTTCGGCATCTTCGGCTGAACATAGTCGAGCGGCTCGATCCT
>DASQFA010000006.1:0-6050 GCA_035633375.1 Rubrivivax sp. | reverse complement strand
GCAGACGCACTCAAGGTGCTTGCCTTCTGGCACGCAAGTCGCGAGGCGCCAAGCGTCTGAGCGCCGCCTAACCCCTTAGGCCCCCTTAGGCCCCTTAGGCCTCATGTTCCAACGCCGATTTGCGCTTGCAGCAATTGCACTTTTCGCTGTCTTTGCCGCAGTGATTCTTGGTGCGGGCGAAGTGCTGAGTCGCCCGGCTCTGCGGCTGATTGGCGCTCCTCCACCAGATTTCCCGGCTCAGATTGTTCGCCTCGAAACCGGGCCTGGCCAGTTCGTGGCTGGGTGGTTTTTGCGCGGTCAACCTGCACGCGGTGCCGTCCTCTTGCTGCATGGAGTACGCAGCAATCGCACCCAGATGCTCGGGCGCGCCCGCTTCTTGGCCCAGGCCGGCTACACCACGCTGCTGCTCGACCTTCCCGGCCACGGCGAGAGCTCAGGAGAACGGATCACGCTGGGAGCCAAGGAAGCCGCAGGGGCCGCTGCGGGAGTGGACTTTCTACGTCACCAATTGCCCGGCGAGCGCATTGGAGTCGTCGGAGTTTCTCTGGGTGCGGCTTCCGCTGTGTTGGCCAACACCAGGCCAGCACTCAGTGCTGCAGTCCTGGAATCCATGTACCCAACCATCGAAGAAGCGGTCGCCAACAGGCTGGCTATGCGGCTGACGTGGGTGGGCGCTCAGCTGGCCCCGCTTCTCCTGTGGCAATTGCCGCTTCGGGTGGGCGTCAGCGCCGATGAGCTGCGGCCGATCCAGAAGATTGCGGCCCTCGGTTCCCCCCTGCTGGTGGCTTCCGGGGCAGAAGATCGGCACACGACATGGGCTGAAACGCTGCGCTTGTACGACGCTGCAGCTCAACCCAAGGAGCTCTGGCGTGTCGAGGGCGCCGCACACGTAGATCTGCATGCGTACCAACCGGCGGAGTACCAACGCAGGGTCTTGCGGTTCCTTGCGAAACATCTGCGCGATGAAGGGCCGTCCTGATCGGCCCAGACAGGGGGGCGGCGAGGGATGATCGACGAGGAACAGACGCTGCGCACGGTTCCTCGCCCGCCCAGGGCTGCCGGCCATGCCTGCCTGCAGCCGCGCCAAAGGCGCCGCGGGGGGGTCGTCAATTCGACTGCTTGATGAGCCGTCCAGCGGCCTGCTGGATGGGCCGCGCGTTCATCGGGTACAGCCGCGAGAAGATGTCGATCTGCTGCGCCGACACCGGCACCGGCTGCTGCATCACCATCCACAGCACGCCTTCGTTGCACGGCGGCGTGGTCAGCGATCCCATGTAGGTGTAGTAACGCCGGTCGGTGGGCAGCAGCTGGTTCAAATCGATCTGCGTGCGCGCAGCGGCTTCCTCGTGCTTTTCCAGCGGCAGGTTGTTCCACACCGTCTGCAGCAGCGGCTGCGCCGCACCGCGCTCCAGCAGCACCGCCACCACCGCCAGCCGGCCGCTGGCGTCCTTGTGCACCAGGTGCGCGTTCATCTCGAACTGCCGGCCGTTGATGCGCTCTTCCGACGGGCGATGGAAGTGGAACTGCAGCAACTCGTAGCGCCGGCCCATGACCTCGATGGCATTGCCCGGCGCCACGTTCACCTGCACCGTGTGGCCGTTGTCGATGACGCCGAAGCTGCTGGGCTTGTAGTCGAAGACCAGCGGGTCGAGATCCAGCGCAATGCCGTCGCGGATGTCGATCGGGCTCTGCCGCTTGCCGCTGGCACATTGGCCGAACTCGGGCTTCAGCCGGCCCCAGGCCTGTGGCCCGCCCCGGCCTTCGTAGGCCCAGTGCGCGGCCGACGCGCCTGCGTGCGCCGCAGCCGGAGGGGCTGCGCCGGCAGCAGCGCGCACGGTTGGAGCGTGCGCCACCGCTGCCACGCCCGCACTGCGCGTGAGCACGCGCAACTCACCTGAGCCTTCGGCGTTGACCTGGCCGTTCGCACCCAGCACTTGCGCCAGGCGAAGGCGCAGCCGCTCCAGGGGCACTTCGGCGTGCGCCGTGGCGGCCTCGGGCTGCGGCGCTGCGGCAAGCGCCGCTGGCGCCGCTGGCGCGGGCCCCGCGGGTGAACCGCCGTGGTTGTGCATCAGCGGCGGCGCGGATGCGATGGCCTCGGCAGCCGAAGCCGCAGCGGCCGCGGAGGCTGCAGCGATCACCGTCGACACCGGCGCCGACGCCGCGGTGTCCGCCACCACCGCCTTGCGCGCGGCCGCTTTGCCCACGGCCGCCTTGGCCACGGGGGCTTCGGCAGCCTTCGGCCACAACCAGACGCTCAGCCCAGCCACCAGCAACAGCAGCGCCAGCGTCGAGGCGCCGCCGACGATCAGCAGCTTGGGTGCAAAGCGCGGCGGCTTTTCAGTGGCAGCAAGGTCGGCTGTGGCGGGCGCGGCATCGGGCTTCATGACCCGGTATCGGCCCGCGGCCGTCGCCCTTGAGGCATTTCGCGGGGCTCAGATGACGCGCGGCTTGACCCAGATCCAGGCGAACAGGCCCACACACAACATGCCCAGCGAGGTCAAGGCCAATGCCGCGGCCGAATGCATCACCAGCGGTGCGATGACGCCCGCCACCAGCCCGTTGGCCATGCTGCCGATGAAGGCCTGTACCGAGCTGGCCATGCCGCGCCGATCCGGCACCAGGTCGAGCACCATCAAGGTGACCACCGGCACCATCAGCGCCCAGCCCAAGGAAAAAATCGATACCGTGAGCAACGCCCAGGCCGGGTGCGGGGCAAGCGTCAGGTTCAGCGCCACGTTGACCAGCGAGGTGGCGAGCATGATGACGAAGCCGTGCCGGATCTGGTGCTTGGGTTTGATGCGCCCGGCCAGGCGGCCCGACAGCCAGGCACCGAGCATGATGCCGCTGACGCTCATGCAGAAGAACCAGAAGAACTGCGTCGGCTGCAGCTGCAGGATTTCACCCAGCCAGGTGGGCGCACTCAGCACGTACAGGAACATGCCGTTGAAAGGCACGCCGCTGGCCAGGGCGAGCATCAGGAAGCGCGGGTTCGAGCCCATCTGCAGATAGCCGCGCAGCAGCGAACCCAAATGCACCGGCTGGCGCTGGCTGGCGTGCAGCGTCTCGGGCAGAAAGCGCCAGTTGGCCCACCACAGCGCGGCGCTGATCAAGGCCAGGAACCAGAAGATCGAATGCCAGTCGGCACTGACGAAGAGCCAGCCGCCGACCAAGGGCGCCACCGCAGGCGCGATGCCGAAATAGATCGTCACCTGCGACATGACGCGCTGCGCATCGGCCGGCGGGAACATGTCGCGGATGATGGCGCGCGACACCACCATGCCGGCGCCGGCACTCATGCCTTGCAGCGCGCGGAAGAACACCAGCTGGCCGATGGTGTGCGACAGCGCGCAGCCCACCGAGGCCAGCGTGAACACCGCGATGCCCCACAGAATCACCGGTCGTCGGCCCAGGCTGTCGGACAGCGCGCCGTGGAACAGGTTGAGGATGGCAAAACCGAACAGATAGGCCGACAGCGTCTGCTGCATCTGCACCGGCGTGGCACCGATCGAGCGCGCAATGCCGGCGAAGGCCGGCAGGTAGGTGTCGATCGAGAACGGCCCCAACATGCCCAGGCAGGCAAGCAGCACGGCCAGCTTCCAGCGCGGGCCGCGCCAGAGGGTGTGGGCGTCGGGATTCATCGTGGGCCGCCGCAGCGGCCTGCGACGAGAGCGGAACCATTCCAGTGTAAGGCGGACCACAGCAAGGTGGCCCCATCATGCAGCGCCCCGCGGCTGCGGCGTGAGCGCGCCGCAGCCATCGCACCCCGTCCCGCAGGAGCCTGTCATGTCCGTCGTCGATGCCCCCACCCTTGCCCGCAGGCGCTTTGCATCGGCGGCTGTGGCCACCGTGGCATGTCTGGCGCTGCCGGCGTTCGCGAGTTCGCGGCGTGCGATGGCGCGCATGACCGACGGGCCTTTCTATCCGCCGCGCGCCTGGCGCGAGCAGTGGGCCGACTGGGACGCCGACCTGAGCCGCGTGCAGCGCGACACGGGTGTGCTCAGCGCACGCGGCGAGCACCTGGGGCTGGAACTGCAACTGGTGGACACGAAGGGCCGCATCGTCGACGGGGTCGAGTTCGAGATCTGGCAGTGCGACGCGCTGGCTGCGTACCGCCATCCGGGGGTGCGCCTGTCCGCCGGGCAGTACGACGCCGGTTTCCAGGGCTTCGGCGCAAGCCGCAGCGACAGTCAAGGGCGGCTGCGCTTTCGTACCATCAAGCCGATGCCCTACCCAGGGCGCACGCCACACATCCACGTCAAGCTGCGCCACCCGAGCTTCGGTGAGTTCAGCTCGCAATTGTTCGTGGCGGACGATCCGGGCAATGCACGCGACTTCCTGTGGCGCGCCGTCGACCCGGCCGATCGGCCGATGCTCGACATGACCCTGCAGCCCGCCGCGGCCGATTCCGGCCTGCGCTGGCAAACCCGGCACACACTGATTCTGCCGGCCTGAAGCCAGGTTGCGCCAAGCCGTCGAAGCGTCACGCTGGCCCCGGTGGCAGCTCACGGCGCAAAGCCGCCGAATACAAGCAGTCTTCACCGCAGAGGAACGAAGGACGCAGAGGTCCGCAGAGAAATACAGGAAACGATTCGAATCCATTGCATTTCCTCTGCGCCGACTCTGCGTCCTCCGCTGCTCACCAGAAACAAACCCTGTAATTCTAAGTAGCGATCAAGATGAGACTAACTATGGCATGCTCTCGCTCATGTTCGACCAGTGGAGCGGAGCATGTCGAGACCTCGCCGAGTGGACATGGAATTGGTCGCCCAGGCCCAGGCGCTGGCCATAGAGGCGCAGACCTTGGACGACTTGCGTTGCGCACAAGCGGTGCTGCTGCCGGCGCTGCTCGATGCGACGCTGGAGGAGACCGCTGCGGCGCTTGGCATCGGGCGCGCGACAGTGGCTCGCCACCAGGCTCGATTGCGCAAGCGTCTGGCGCATCCAGACCAGCCATCGTCGGCGTGGGGCGGCCGGCGACGGGCCTCGATGAGCATCGACGAGGAGCGCAGCTTCCTTGCACCTTGGGCCAAGCTGTCGCAGGACGGCGGCATGCTCGTTGTCTCACCGCTGCGCGCGGCGCTGGCGCAGCGGCTCGGACGCCCGGTGGCCGCTTCGGTCGTGTACCGCATGTTGACGCGCCATGGCTGGCGCAAGGTGGCACCCGACACGCGGCACCCGAAGAGCGACCCCGCGGCCCAAGAGGAATGGAAAAAAAACTCCCCCAAGCGCTGGCAGCCTTTCTGACGCCACAAGATGTCCGTGGCCGCAGAGTGCGCCTGATGTTCCAGGACGAAGCACGGTTCGGGCGCATGGTCCGAATCCGGCGCTGCTGGGCGCCCCTGCCGGCGCGGCCCATGGTGAGCAACGGCTACGAGCGCGAGTTCGTGTACGTCTACGGTGCGGTCAGCCCACTGGAGGGCCAACTGGACTGGATGATCAGCCGCCAGATGAACACCGTCAACATGAGCGAGTTTCTCGCACAAGTCAGCGCCAAGCACCGCCGGGACTTCATCGTCATGGTCGTTGACGGTGCAAGCTCGCACGTCTGCAAGGACCTCGTGATTCCGAAGAACATCCGCCTGCTGCGGCTTCCGCCCTATGCGCCCGAGCTCAATCCCCAGGAACACGTGTGGGACGAACTGCGCGAAAAGGAGTTCCCGAACCGCGTGTTTGCTGATCTTCAAGGCGTCCTCAGTCAACTCGAAGCCGGCCTGCCCAAAATGGCTTCGGACCGAAAAGCGCTTCGAAGCCTGACGGCCTGGCCCTGGATTGTTAGTCTCAACTTGAACGCTTATTAGAATAAGTCTTTGATTTCATTGGAATCGGCGTCAGAGGAAACGGAGCGACATTGGCAGGGTCTTCATGCTGGCGCCGTGGTTGGACTGATCTCAAAGCCGAGTGCGGCGGCACGACGCTTGAGGGCCGCGACGCTGCGCTGGCGCTGCTGTTCTTCGTATTGCTGCTGGCCCTTGTCGACGAACGGCTCGCCGCGCGTGAGCATGAAGTACACCATGCGCGCGAGCTTGTGGGCGACGGCGGTGTTGGCCCGC
>DASQFA010000005.1:0-2285 GCA_035633375.1 Rubrivivax sp. | reverse complement strand
TGCAGTGCCCGCAGCCGCTGCAGCCGGCGGCGCCGCGCACGATCGCTGCGGTCGTCGGCATGGCGCGCGTCGAGCGCCTCGTTCTCGAGCAGCAGTGCCAGGCCGTTCGGCGTCCACAGCTCGGGCAGAGCGCGCACGTCGTCATCGACGCCGCCTTCAGGCGGCACGTAGCGCCAGTCCGGGTCGCCATAACACTGGTAGGCGGCCCAGGTGTTGCCCGCCTTGCGCATCTCCCACGCGGCGCGACGCGCCTCGCCGACGGCGTCGATGAAGCGGTCGCCGGCCAGCAGCCGCTCGTAGAAGGCGGTGGCGAAGCGCTTGGCCGGCCCATCCTCGACCGCCCAGCCGGCGGCGACCACGCAGCGCACGCCCTCTTGGATCAGCTGCTCGGCCACGCCGGCGGCGAAGCGCGCGCGGTTGGCGCCCAAGCCGCCCCCCGTGGCACCGTCTTTGCCACCATCAATGCGGCCGATGAAGCAGCAGTTGATGAACACCAGCTCGGGCACGCGGCGCATCGCGCGCACCTCGTTCGGGCCGAGCAGGCTGTTGTTGGACAGCACCACGCCGCCAGTGCCGTCGTCGCGAAACTCGCCGTGGCCGGCGATGTGCACGATGCGCAGCGGCTTGGCCAGCAACGCATTGATCACCTGCAGCGCGTTCGCGCCGATCAGCGCCGGCGTGCCCAGCACCTTGGCCACGTGCTCGGCCTCCTCGCGGGCGGCCGGCAGCTCGGCGAAGCGGGTCTTGTCACACTGCGGCTCGCCGATCACCAGCACGTTGTCCTCACGCCCCGCGCCCAGCGGCTGCGAGCGGAACTCCTGCGTGCGCAGCTTGCGCAGCACGCGCGTGCGCACGGCCCAGGGCACGTGCTCGCCGGTGCTGCCGATGCTGTCGCGGTCGAGCATCTCCCATGGGAAGCGTGCCGTATCGCTGTCCAGCTGCAATACCAGCGCACTGGAGCCGGCCATGAACGGCTCGATCTCCACCGGCACCAGCAGCTGGAACAGGCTGCGTCCGATCTGCGAATCGCTGTTGTTGGCGTCGGCGCCGGCGCGCACCAGTTCGTCGACCAGCCGGGCCTGCGTCGACTGGCCGCGCACCTCGCTGCGCGCACGCCGCGTGTCGAGGGTGTACTCGATCAGCGGTTGCCGGTGCTCGTCCAGGCGCTGCACCGCGGTGATGAAGTCGTAGTTGGTGCCACGGTAGGCCGAGTCGGCCGGCCTGCGCAGCGGGCCGATGCCGCTTTCGATGGACGGCGCCAGGCTGAACTCTGCCGGCCGCGACTGCGCCAGCGTGGCCAGCGCGCGCTGCGCTTCGATCGCACGGTCCAGGTACAGCTCGACCAGGCGCAGGCGTGTGACCACCGGCCAGCCGTTGGCGCGCAAGCGCTGGTTGGCCTCGGCCACGCCCTGCGCGACCGCCAGTGCCGAGGTGCCCACGTGGATGCCGACGCCGCCGCTGCCGACCAGCGTGGCCGCCAACTCGAAGCCGACCTCGCCGCCGCCGCGCTGCTCGGTCACGCGCTGCGCGTAGGCCAGCGTGCCCTGGCGCATGGCGATGATCAGGTCGCTGGTGCGCATCTGCCCTTCCTCGCCCAGGCCGATGACCACCACCGCGCCCGGCCGCGGCATGGACAGCGGCTGTTCGGGGTCGACGCGCAGGTTGGCAAACACCTGGTGCATGCCCAGTGCCGTCGGGTACAGGCCGGCACGCAGCGATTCGCTCATCGCACCGCCGATCAGCCGGTCGACGACGTACTCCGAGCCGCTGAGCAGTGCCGACGCGTAGTGGCCGACCATCAAGGCCTCGTTGACGAACTTCAGGTTGCCGTTGAGCACGCCCAGCGCCAGGCCGGCGCGTGTGCCGGCGCGAGCACCGACAGGCTCGCCGCCGCCCGCATAAAGGTCGCCCGGCATCGACGGCGGCAGCGCGCTGCGCCGGCCGCGCGACGGCCGGTTCGGCACCAGCACGGGCGCGGCGGCTGCACCGGCGCCGCGCGTGCCGGCCGCAGCCGGCTCCAGGCGCGGCAGCCGCTGCGTGTCGCCGCTGGACAGCAGCTCGACATAGGCGGCGAAGGCGCCGGCGTCGTCGGGCAGCTTGCCGTGGGCGACCTCGCAGCGCCAGGTGCGCACGCCGGGCAGCAGCGCGCTGGCCAGCGGCACGCGGCCGTCGCCATCGGCGGCGTCGAGGTACTCGAGCCCCTCGTCGCCGAGCCGGTAGCCGGCCGGCGTGAAGCGGTCGCGGCCGACGACGAGCAGCATCTTGTGCGCGTCGGCGCCCAGCGC
>DASQFA010000004.1:0-2922 GCA_035633375.1 Rubrivivax sp. | reverse complement strand
CCGCTGATCACACGCAGAACCTGTACGTAGACCGCCTGGCCGGGAGTCCATACCCTTGGTTCCAGCAAGCCACACCACCGGTGTGGTACCTCCTGGAGCCTCATGTGAAGAAATCGTTCGATCCGCCCAAGCGGGATCGCTGGGCGCGGCTGCGCTTCGCGGTCATCGGTCCCTTGATGGCCTCACCCCCCGAGCCGGGGCGGCTGCGCGATGCGCTGCTGATCCTGGCGGCCAAGACGTGGCGTCACCCCGACACGGGCCTGGACGTGCGCTTCGGCGTGTCCACGTTGGAACGTTGGTACTACGCGGCCCGGCGAAGCGACGACCCGCTGGTTGCGCTGCGCGACCGGCTGCGTGGCGACGAAGGTCGCTTCCCGAGCATGAGCGAGCAGGCCGT
Source organism: Rubrivivax sp. (assembly GCA_035633375.1). Taxonomy (GTDB): domain Bacteria; phylum Pseudomonadota; class Gammaproteobacteria; order Burkholderiales; family Burkholderiaceae_C; genus Rubrivivax. The sequence goes on along the minus strand of DASQFA010000004.1, from coordinate 2,525 downwards.
CGCCGCCTTGACGACGCAGTATCGGGAGCACTCCGGCTGGACGGCCCAGCTGCACCTGGACAACCTGCGCGTCACGCTGCAGGCCACCGGTTTGCCGGTGGCCTCGTATGCGACGGTACGGCGCTTCCTGGTTGCCCAGGGCATGCACAGGAAGGCCCGCCCCAAGCGCGCCACCGACGGCGCGGTGCTGGCCCGCGACCGGCTCGAACAGCTCGAGGTGCGCAGCTTCGAAGTCGAGCATGTCGGCGCACTGCTTCATCTTGACTTCCACCATGGCTCGCGCAAGGTCCTCACCCGCGGCGGCCAGTGGGCCACGCCGATGCTGCTCGGCTTCATCGACGACAGCTCGCGCCTGGTCTGTCACCTGCAGTGGTACCTCGACGAGACGGCCCAGACCCTCGTGCATGGCCTGTCGCAGGCGTTCATGAAGCGCAACCTGCCAAGGGCCGTGATGACGGACAACGGCTCGGCGATGGTGTCCGAGGAATTCGTCTGCGGGCTCGCCCGGCTGGGTGTCGTGCACCAGACCACGCTGCCATACAGCCCATATCAAAACGCGAAGCAGGAATCGTTCTGGAGCCGCATCGAGGGTCGGCTGATGCCCATGCTCGAGGGGGAGGAGACCCTCACGCTGGATCGGCTCAACGAGGCAACCCAGGCCTGGGTCGAGCAGGAATACCACCGCACGGTGCACTCCGAGATCGGCGTCACGCCGCTGAGTCGCCATCTTGCCGGTCCGACCGTGGCACGCCCGTGCCCCGGCTCCGCGGCGCTGTGCGACGCCTTCCGCATCGAGGTCAAGCGCCGCGCGCGCCGATCCGACGGCACCTTCAGCCTGCAGGGCTGCCGCTTCGAGATCCCCGCACGGTATCGCTACCTCAACGACGTCCACGTGCGCTACGCCCGCTGGGACCTGAGCCGCGTCGACCTGGTCGACCCGCGCACCGGCGTCCTCCTGTGCCCGATCAGGCCGCTGGACAAGTCTGCCAACGCCGATGCACAGCGCCGCAAGCTCGACCCCGTCGGGCGAGACCTCTCGCCGCTGCCGCCCAGCGGCATGGCGCCGCTGCTGCTCCAACTGCTCGCCGAGCACGCCGCCACCGGCATGCCGCCGGCGTACCTGGCTACGCCCGAACCCGCGGCACCCCGCACCACCGATCAGGACCCCGCATGAACCAAAAACTCCTGGCCCTGTACGGGCTGAAGTGGAACCCCTTCTCGCCCGAGCTCCCCACCGAGGCGATCTTCGTACCGCCCAAGCTGGAGAACTTCTGTTGGCGCATCGAGCACGCCCAGATCCGCGAGGGTGGCTTCGCGATGGTCCACGGCGACCCCGGCACCGGCAAGAGCATCGCACTGCGCCTGCTGGCCGAGCGGTTGTCCAAGCTGTGCGACGTGACCGTCGGCGCCGTCAGCCATCCGCAAAGCAACCTGGCCGACTTCTACCGCGAACTCGGCGACATCTTCGCCGTCGCACTGCGCCCGCACAACCGGTGGGGCGGCTTCAAGGCCTTGCGCGAACGCTGGCTGGCGCACCTGGACACCACTCGCCGGCGCTGCGTGCTGCTCATCGACGAGGCGCAGGAGATGAGCCCGGCGGCCCTGTGCGAGCTGCGCCTGCTGGCCAGCGCGCGCTTCGACTCGCAGCCCTTGCTGTGCGTCGTGCTGGCCGGCGATGCCCGTCTCGTCGACAAGCTCCGGCGCGAGGAGCTGATCCCGCTGGGTAGCCGCATCCGCACCCGCTTGGCCACCGAGCACGCCAGCCGCGAGGAACTCTTCGAGGGACTGGCTCATCTGCTGAGCGGAGCAGGCAACGCCACCCTGATGACGCCGCAGTTGCGTCACACGCTATGCGATCACGCCGCCGGCAACTACCGCATCCTCACCACCATGGCCGCCGAACTGCTGGCCGTGGCCGCCAAACGCGAGTTGCCCCAGCTCGACGAGAAGCTCTACCTGGAGGTCTTCGCGCCGCCCGACACACCAACCACCCGCCGCGCGGCGACCCGACGTTGAGCAGGCACGCAACATCATGAACACCGACCGCCAGGATCCCCACGCCTACCCCATCGCGCTGCCAACGCTCAGCGATGAAGCCGTCGTCGAAATCCGAAACTTCATCGAGCACGTGCTCGACCAGTTCGACATCCACTACGCGCCCCAAGTCCGCCGCTTCTACGAGGACCGGGCAGAGCACAACATGGTTCGCCCGACCCCGCCCGCTGCCGACGACGACCCGCCGTTCTGAAACCATCGCGCCTCAGTGTGCAACGCCGCCAGGCTCAAACCTGGCGGCGTCCTTGTTCACGCATGTGATGGCGGGCAGCAACGTTGAATAACGTCTCGCCGAACACCGCAGGCTCGTCGTTCAACGACCATCACCAATCTTGATCGGCGGACCATCGAATTGGCTGATCACACTCAGACCGCGAGGCCACGCAGGCGCTATTCGACATCATCAAGAACCAGCCGGGCTACTGATGGCAGAGACGATCGAACTGGGTGATGTGGTCGTCGCGCTGACG
>DASQFA010000003.1:0-5623 GCA_035633375.1 Rubrivivax sp. | reverse complement strand
AGGATCAGCCCGGCGGCGCGGAACACCGCGCCCAGGTCCAGGCTCATCAGGCTCATCGCCAGAAACAGGCGCAGCGCCACCGTGCCGACAAGATCGGCGGTCTCCAGGTCCACGCCATGCTTTGCCAGATCGGCCAGGTTGGTGCACACCACCGCGCTCAGCGGCACGCCAGGAAGGGCGGGATGTTGATGCCGCGGCCCGCCAGCCACGCCTGCCAGCCCAGCGCGAGGGCGATGGTGACGCTCAGCACCAGCAGCTGGCGCAACCATCGGTCGGATGAAGTCCACAACCCGAAGCGTGCATCTTCCTGGTCGCTGTGCAAGGCCACCTCGCCGTGCACCGGCGTGTCGGCGGTGCTGCGGCCAGGCTGGTACGCCGCGCGGTCGAGCATGCGGGTGGCCACCACGCTGCCGAGCACGCCGCCGGCCACCAGGCCGAGGGTGGCACAGGCCATGCCCACCTCGAAGGCGTTGGCCGCGCTGGCTGCCAGCTCCTGCCCGGCCCAGGCGGCGGTGGTGCCGTGGCCACCCAGGAAAGCGGCACTGCCCAGAAACACCGCGAGAGACGCCGGTTCGCCGAAGGCCCAGGCCACACCGGCACCGACCGCGTTCTGCGCAATGGCGAGCAGGGCGATGGCCAGCGACATCAGCGCCACGGCCACGCCACCGCCACGCAGCGCCCTCAGGCGTGCGCTCAGGCCCAACGTGGTGAAGAACACCAGCAGCAATGCGCCGCGAGTCTGCGCACCGAAGCTGAACTTCCAGCCCAGCTGTTGCAGCACCAGCAGCACGACCGCCACCAGGAAGCCGCCGACCACCGCCGGTGGGATCGAATAGCGCGCCAGCGCCGGCACGCGCGCGATGACGCCCGTGCCCAGGCCGATGGTCAGCAGAGCAGCCACCAGCGTCCAGAGTTCGTTCAGCGCGATGTGTTGCATGCGGCCTCGGCAGTGCCGGGAGACCGAAGCGGTGCAGTGTAGGCGCGCTGGGCTCGGGGGGTTCGCGCTACTTGCTCGCGCCGGCGGCCATGGCGGACGCCGGCACCACGGCCTGCCAGCTGGCGTCGTGATCGAAGCGCTGCATGCTCCGGGCCACGGCATCGCCGCCAGGCCCCAGGTTCTTCTGGAAGACCACGCCGTCATGGTTGACCATGAAGCTCATGATGCCGGTCTTGCCGAACTGCGCCGGCCAGGCAATGAGCGCGAAGCCCCCGCTCATGCGGCCCTTGATGCGGTAGTCGTAGGCGCCGCCGTTGGCGTTCTTGCCCTGGCCGGTGAGGATGCGGAAGTAGTAACCGTGGTAGGCGCCGTCGCGGCTGGTCGCGGCACGGTAGGCCGGACCCAGCGGGCTGGGCTCTTCGCCCGCCGCGCTCTCCCAGTACAGGCCGTCCTTCTGGCCTGGCGTGCTGAAGAACTTCTGCGCATACACCAGGCCCATGCCGGGCTGGCGCTCCTTGCGCGCGTAATCTTTCTGTGCATCGAAGTAGGCCAGCACGGCTTCCATCGCCGCCAGCTCGTTGCGGCCGATGCGCCGGGTGAGCAGTTCGTCGGCGCCGGCGCGGGTGTCGAAGACCCAGCCGCCCGGGCCCTTGACGATGGGGATCGGTAGCGTCCATTGGGTCTTGCCGACCTCGAGCACGGCCTTGTTGTCGCCCTGCGGCAGCACGCGATGGCCCTGGGCCCAGGCCGACAGGAAGTCGAGCTTGTCGTCCTGCGTCATTTCGTCCAGCGGCATGACCTTGCGGTAGTCGGCGCCGAGAATGGCGCGCACGGTGTCGCCATCGCTGCGCGCGATGGCATCGACGAAGGCCTCGGCCGCGGCCTCGGCGCTCGGGAACTTGGTTTGCTGGGCATGCGCCAGGCCGGGCGCGGCCGCCACGGACAGCGCCATGCATAGCGCGAGGAAAAGCTGCTTCAGGGAAAGTGACATGGAGGCCTCGGCTTCAATGGGGGGGTGGTAGTACGCCATGCTCATCGGCCTCGTGCGCCGCCGCGTGCTGCACCACCACCGCCGCCGCCGGCCTTCGGCTTCGGCGCTGCCGGGCGTGCAGCAGGAGCCTGCGGGCGCGGGGCCGGGCGCGCCGCGGCCGCCGAAGGCTGCGGCCTTGCAGCCGGCTTGGCCGCCGCCTGCCGGCTGGCCTGTCCACGCTCCATGCTTGCGCGCTCGGCGTTGCCGTTGCCGGCGTGTTTGAGTGCGTTATCGCGCGAGGCCGGTGCGGGCCGCTGAGCGGCAGCCGCTCGGTCGCCGCCACGGTCGCCGCCGCCAGCGCCGCGATCCCCGGCGCCTGCGCCGACATTCCGATCCCCTGCGCCGAAGCTGCGATCCCCAGCGCCTGCGCCAGGTGCTCGGTCCTTGGCTGCCGCCGCGCGGTCCGGCGTGGCACCGCTGCCGGGCCGGTCCTTGCCCGCGGCTGCGGCCGCGCGCTCACGCGCACCGTCGCCGCCCGCCCTGTCGGCGCCTTGCTGCTGCAGCTTCTCGCGCGTCTTCGGGTCGTTGGTGCGCTGCGCCATCGTTTCGCGGGCGGCGTCGCGCTTGGCGTCGTTCGCATCCCGGCCGCGGTAGTCGTTGCGTGCGTCCTTGCCGGACACGTTCTTGCCGTACTTCTGGTCCACCTTGGCGTCGCGGTAGGGCACGCCCTTGCGCCCGGCCGAGTTGTGGGTGAAGTTGTTCTGGTTGTTGGTGATCCTGCGGTTGACGTTGACGTTGTTGTAGCGGTTGATGTTGATGTCCACGTCGTTGCGGCCCCAGTTGTAGCCGCCCCACAGCGAGTTCGTGATGGCCAGCCCGGCGCCGAAGGCCATGCCGGTGAGCAGCGCATTGCCGACGTAGTAGCCTGGCGGTGGCGGGATGTAATACGGCGGATAGCTCGGATACGGCCAGGCGCCATAGACCACCGTCGGGTTGTACATCGGCACGTAGACCACCTGCGGTTGCGCCGGCTGGATGACGATCACGCTTTGCTGTGGCGTCGGGTTCTCGATCACCACCTTCTGCTGCTCGTTCGACTTCAGCTGGCCCGCGCTCTGCGCCGCCCGGCGCAGCCGCTGCACCGCATCCATGGTGTCGTTGGGCTGCGCCAGGAAAGCATCGCCCAGGTCCTGCACCCATTCGGGCTTCTGGCCCATCGTCGCCAGCACCTGCGGAAAGGCCACCAGCGACGTCACGGCCGGTTCCCAACCCTGGCCCTCGGCCTTCGTCACCGCGGCGTCGCCCTTGTCGTTGGGATGGCTGGCCGACCAGCTGACCGCCTCGCTCACCTGCACCGGGTAGGTGGCGGCCATCAGCACCTGTGTAAGCAGCGAATCCGGGTACAGCGCGATCGGCGCCAGCAACTGGTCGAGCTGTTCCTTGCTGTAGGTGGGCGCTTCGCTTTGTGTCCAGCCGGGCAGGGCCACGGCCAGGGACAGCAAAATGACAAGCAGCTTGGTGATCAGGCGACTCATGAGATGACCCCTTATTTGGGCCGGCATTGTGCCTCAGCCTCATGCCGCCGGACCCCTCGCGACACAGGAGGACCCCTCAGGCCAGGAACCACAGGCGGAAGGCCGATGGTCGCCGGCAGGGCCTGCGCGAACAGGATCTTGCGGCTGGCACCGTGGCCGCGCCGTACAGGCCTGCCACCCGCACGCTCGCGAGGCGCGGGCGCCATGCAGGCTGTGTCGGGCGCGGCGCCCCGCCGTGTCACAGCCGCGCTCGCGGCATCAGTTGGTGAAGCCGATGGGCGCGCGCCGGGTGGCGTTGTCCGGCAGGTCTTCGAGTGCAAGCGTGGCACGGCCATCGAGCCGGGCGTTGCCGAAGGCCGTCATCCAGGCGCGGCGCATCTCGCGCGGCGCCATGCCCGAGAGTTGCTCGAGCACCGGCTCGAGCGGCTCGGCGTCGAAGCGCCGGCCCCAGTCGTGCTCGGCGCGGATGCTGCGGTACAGGCGCAATGCGATGGCGCGCGCCGCGTCGCGGTCGGGTGCCTTCACCTCGTACACATTCATGCGGTTCAGGATCGGCTCGGGTATGGCGCGGTCGTCGTTCGCCGTGGCCACCCAGATGACCTGGCTGGCGTCGATGGAGACCTCGGCGAACTCGTCGGTGAAGGCGCCGGCCGTGTCGTGCTCGAGCAGGCCGTACAGCGCGCCCAGCGGGTCGTAGGCATGTTCGCCGCGTGCCTTGTCGATCTCGTCGACCACCATCACCGGGTTGGCATAGGCGCCATCCACCAGCGTCTCGAAGATCTTGCCGGGGCGCGCGCCCTTCCATTGGCTGGACGCGCCGCTGAGCACCCAGCCGGCGGTGAGCGAGCTCATCGACACGAAGCCCAGCCCGGTGCCCAGCAATTGCGCCACGCGGCGCGCGAAATGCGTCTTGCCGATGCCCGGCGGGCCCAGCAACAGCATCGGCGTGATCTCCAGGCCGTCGCGGCTGTCGTGGCACAGCGCCAACTGGCGCTTCAGGTCGTCGAGCACCTCGCTGAAATTGGGCAATTCGTCGTACAGATGCTCCATCGCCGGCAGGCCCGAGGGCTTGACCTGGAAGCGCTCGCAGCCCCTCTCGAGCATGCGCTCGTAGGTGGCGCGCAGCGTTTCGTGTTCGCGCGCGGGCAACTTGTCCAGGCGCTTCTCGACATCACCCAGCCTATACACGTTGCGCATCATCGCGATCGGGATCTGCGCCGTCTTGACGTCGGCCATCGGAACCAGGTCACTGCGGCTGCCCATCTCACCACCTCCGTGCATGTTGGAACGCTTGGGTGCATTCAAGCAAACAACGTGCCCCGTGCAGATAGGGAATAGACCTGCCTTCGCCGCATTTCTGCGTGCGGCAGCAGTCAGCGTGGCCGAGTGCTACTTGACCCAGGTATTGAGCTGGATGATCGGCAGCAGCACGGCCAGCACGATCAGCATCACCACCACGCCCATGACGACGATGAGCAGCGGCTCCAGGATCGTGGCCAGCGCCATGGCGCGGCGCTGCACCTCGGCGCTGAGCTGCGTGGCTGCACGGCCCAGCATCACCGGCAGCTGGCCGGTCTGTTCGCCCAGCCGCGCGAACATCGCCAGCAGCCCGGGAAAGCGCTTCTTGGCCGCCATGGCCGAAGCCAGCGGCGCGCCTTCGCGCACCTGCACCAGCGCATCCATCGCGTCGGCGCGCATGGCACGGTTGCCGAGTGTTTCGGCCGCTGCCTGCAGCGCCTTCAGGATCGGCACGCCCGCACCCGCCAGCATGGCCAGCGTGCTGGCGAAGCGCGCCGCGTTGTAGCCGCGCGCCAGGCGCCCGACCAGCGGCAGGTTCAGCATCGCGGCGTCGCTGCGCTCGCGAAAGGCCGGGCTGCGCCGCAGCATCGTGAAGGCAGTCAGGCCGGCGACGATGCCCGCCAGCATCAGCCAGCCGTAGCCGCGCACGAAGGCGCTGATGTTGAGCATGGCCACCGTCAACCCGGGCAGCGCGCGCTTCGAACTGGTGAACACCGACGCCACCTGCGGCACCACATAGGTGACCAGGAAGACGACGATGACGATGGCGATGAGCGAGACGATGGCCGGGTAGAGCATCGCGCCGAGCAGCTTGGCCTTCAGCGCCTGGCGTTCTTCCAGGTCGTCGGCCAGCTTCTCCAGCACCCGGCCGAGCGCGCCGCT
>DASQFA010000002.1:0-4815 GCA_035633375.1 Rubrivivax sp. | reverse complement strand
GAAGGTGGCGGCCAGCGTGCGGTGGCCGTCTGCTCGTCATGCGCCGACCATGGGCCGATCGCTCCGGCAGCGCAGCCGCTGCACCAGCAGCGCCATCGCGTCGGGCAGCGCCAGCGGGCCGAGCGGCAGCACATGCTCGTTGTACAGGCCCAGCGCAATGCGGCGGGTGACTACGGCCTTCAGCAGCGGCATCGCGTCGATCAACGCGCCGAGCCAGGGAACCGCACCAGCAGGTGCTCGAAGTTGTCGAGCACGAGCAGCACCGCAGCGCCGCGTTCGGCGGGCTTCGGCGCCCGCTGCGCCGTGGCGGCACCGCCCGAAAACCCGAGCGCGGCGGCGACGGCGCGCATTGCGTCCTCGGCCGTGCCCTGCGCCGACAGGTCGAGGTGGATCAGCCCCCCGGGGAACGCGGCGCCGGCGCGGCGCAACGCTTCAGCCGCCAGGCGCGTCTTGCCGAAGCCGCCCGGGCCGGTCAGCGTCAGCAAGCGCGCGGCCGGGCTCGACAGTGCCTCGAGCGCCGTCGCCAGGTCGAGCTGCCTTCCTACCAGCGGGTACCTGGGCACCGGCAGCGCGCCGGATCGCCGCGGCGCCGCGGCCGCGCTGAGCGGCACGCGTTGCACCTGCACCACGTAGTGGCCCTTGGGCATGTCGATGCGGATCGCGTCGCCGCAGCCCTCGCCCAGGTAGTACTGTGCAAGGCGTTCGCGCAAGCGCCTTGCATGGGCACGCACGATGGTGTCGAAGCGCGGGTCGAAACCCTCGCCGCGGTGGAACACCTCGACGCCGACCGTGTACTCCTTCGGTGCCACGCGGTCGTTGCGCAGCCAGTGCTCGACCACGTACTCCAGCAGCCGGCACAGCGTGGGCGACGCGGCAAACAGGGATGAGTCGCGCAGGCGCTGCAGCTGCGCCCGAACTTCGGGTACCGACGGAGGCGATTCGGGCGACTGGTGCCTGACGATATGCATGACGCGTGGGTGTAGGCCGGCAGTGCCGGACAAGTTAGCACCGCCCCGCGGCGCCGTGCATCCTCAATCGTGGGGGTGCCGCTAACATCGTGAGCCCGTCCACCGGTACCACCACCATGCCGAACCTCACCCAACGCCTGGCCGCCTGCTACAGCGGCGCCGTGCACGACGTGCTGCGTGCCATGGGCCACGAGCACATCGTGCTGCCGCCGGCCATCAAGTCGATCGCGCCGGGGCAGAAACTGGCCGGCCCGGTGTGGACGGTGGCCGGCCACATCGACCGCAGCAAGAGCCGGCACGACTGCCTGCTCGGCTGGTGCACGCTGCTGGCCAAGGCGCCGGCCGGGCATGTGGTGGTGTGCCAACCGCACAACCACGAGGTGGCATTGATGGGCGAGCTGTCGGCGCAGACGCTGGCCGCGCGCGGCGTGCTCGGCTATGTGGTCGATGGCGGCTCGCGCGACACCGATCTGGTGCTGGAGCAGGGCTTCCCGGTGTTCTGCTCGTTCCTCACTCCGTCGGACATCGTCGCGCGCTGGATCCCGCATGCCTATGGCGAGCCGGTGGACATCGGCGGCGTCACCATCCGCAGCGGCGACTGGCTGCTCGGCGACCGCGACGGCGTGGTCATCATCCCGGCCGAGATCGCCGAAGAAGTGGTGACCAAGACCGAGCAAGTCGTCGCCACCGAAAGCGACATGCGCCGCGCGCTGGTCTCGGGCATGGACCCGGTCGAGGCCTACCTGAAGTTCGGCAAGTTCTGATCCCCCAACCCCGCGGCCGCGAGGCTGCGCTGCCCGACGTGAAGCTCGCCATCATCCCCGTCACGCCCTTCCAGCAGAACTGCTCGCTGGTCATCTGCTCCAAGACCCAGCGCGCCGCCTTCGTCGACCCGGGCGGCGAGGTCGACCGGTTGTTCGAAGTGCTGGCCAAGCGCGGCGCCACGCTGGAGAAGGTGCTGGTCACGCATGGCCACATCGACCATTGCGGCGGCGTGGCCGAGGTCGCCGAGCGCGCCGGGGTGCCGATCGAAGGCCCGCATCCCGACGAGTCGTTCTGGATCGACCAGCTCGACAGCCAGGGCCTCATGTTCGGCGTGCCGGGTGCGCGCAAGTTCACGCCCGACCGCTGGCTGCACGGCGGCGACGAGGTCACGGTCGGCGAGATGCGCTTCCAGGTGCGCCACTGCCCCGGCCACACGCCAGGGCACGTGATCTTCGCCAGCACCGAGTTCGACGTGGCCTTCGTCGGCGACGTGCTGTTCCAGGGCTCGATCGGCCGCACCGACTTTCCGCGCGGCGACCATGCCACGTTGATCCGCTCGATCACCACGCAGCTGTGGCCGCTGGGCGACGCCATGCAGTTCGTGCCGGGCCACGGGCCGATGTCCACCTTCGGCGCCGAGCGGCGCAGCAACCCCTTCGTCGGGGATGCGGCGCTGGGCACGGCACCGCGCGACTGAAAGCCCGCGGGGCACCCACCAGGGCCGGGGCCCGGCCTATACTGGCGCCTGCATCGAGTGATATGGGTACCCATATGAAGACCACGATCGAGCTCGGCGACAGCCTGCTCGCCGAGGCCAAGCGCGTCGCCGCCGAAGAGAACACCACGCTGCGCGCGCTGGTGGAGGCGGGGCTGCGCGAGGTGCTCGGCAAGCGCCGCAGGCGCGTGGCTCCCTTCCGGCTGCGCCGGGTGACGGCCAAGGGCAAGGGCTTGCGCCCGGAGCTTCAGGGCGCGTCGTGGCAGCAGTTGCGCGACATGGCCTACGGTGACCCGGCGCCGTGATCGCCATCGACACCAACCTGCTGGTCTATGCGCACCGCGAGGACTCACCCTTCCACGCTGCGGCCGACGCCTGCGTGGCGCAGTGCGCCGAGGCACGCGCCGCGTGGGCCATCCCGTGGCCTTGTCTTCACGAGTTCTATTCGATCGTCACGCACCCGCGCATCTACAACCCACCGACGCCGGCGGCACGCGCGCTGGAGCAGATAGACGCCTGGCTCGAGAGTCCGAGCCTGGTGCTGTTGACCGAAGGCGACCGGCACTGGACCACGCTGCGCGAGCTGGTGACGAAGGCGCGCATCGCCGGGCCGGCCATTCACGATGCGCGCATCGCCGCCCTGTGCCTGCAGCACGGCGCGAGCGAGCTGTGGTCTGCCGATCGGGACTTCGGCCGATTCAGCGGCTTGCGCGTCGTCAATCCGCTGCCTGCGCGCTGACGATCAGCAGCAGCACGTCGGCGGCGCTGGGGTGCGCACTGGCGTAGAAATCAGCGCGCGGCTTCAGCAGCATCAGGTCGGGCTCGGGCTGCGAAGACTCGCTCAGGCGCAGCGGGTTCTGCACGGACACGATGGCGCTCGCACCGACGGCCGAACTCACGGCGCGGTTCAACCGGGTCACGGTGGCCGCGTGCTTGCTTCCGATTGGCGCCATGTCGATGGGCGCGTGCCGATGGGCGCGTGCCGTCGTCAGTCGGCTTGACCGAGCAGCGGTATCGCGCCGTCCGAGCCGCAGCCCAGCAGCCCCACCTTGCTGTAGATGCCGAGCTTGCTGCGCGTGTCCTCGATGTCCAGGTTGCGCATCGCCAGTTGCCCGATGCGGTCGGCCGGCGTGAAAGCCCCTTCCCCCTTTTCCATCGTCAACCGCTCGGGGTGGTAGGTCAGGTTCGGGCTCTCGGTGTCGAGGATCGAATAGTCGTTGCCACGGCGCAGCTCCAGCGTCACGTCGCCGCTGATGGCGCGCGCCACCCAGCGCTGCGCGGTCTCGCGCAGCATCAGGCACTGTGGGTCGAACCAGCGGCCCTGGTAGAGCAGCCGGCCCAGGCGGCGCCCGTTGTTTCGATACTGTTCGATCGTGTCCTCGTTATGGATGCCGGTGATCAGCCGCTCGTAGGCAATGTGCAACAGCGCCATGCCGGGTGCTTCGTAGATGCCGCGGCTCTTGGCTTCGATGATGCGGTTCTCGATCTGGTCGCACATGCCCAGGCCGTGGCGGCCGCCGATGCGATTGGCCTCCTCGAACAGCTCCACCGCCGATGCGAAGCTGCGGCCGTTCAGCGCCACCGGCTGGCCTTCGTCGAAGCGCACCGACACCTGTTCAGCCTGCACCCACACGTCGTCGCGCCAGAAGGCCACGCCCATGATCGGGTTGACGATGCTGATGCCTTTGTCAAGGAACTCCAGGTCTTTGGCCTCGTGCGTGGCGCCGAGCATGTTGCTGTCGGTGCTGTAGGCCTTCTCGACGCTCATCTTGTAGTCGAAGCCCTTCTTTATGAGGTATTCGCTCATCTCCTTGCGGCCGCCCAGCTCGTCGATGAAGGTCTGGTCGAGCCAGGGCTTGTAGATGCGCAGCGCCGGGTTGGCGAGCAGGCCGTAGCGGTAGAAGCGCTCGATGTCGTTGCCCTTGTAGGTGCTGCCGTCGCCCCAGATGTTGACGCCGTCCTCGCGCATCGCCACCACCAGCGAGGTGCCGGTGACGGCGCGGCCCAGCGGCGTGGTGTTGAAATAGGTGGCCCCGCCGGTGCTGATGTGGAAGGCACCGCACTGGATGGCGGCCAGCCCTTCGGCCACCAGCTGCGCTCGGCAGTCGATCAGCCGGGCGATGTCGGCGCCGTAGCCTAAAGCCTTGCGCGGGATGTCGTCGTAGTCGGCTTCATCGGGCTGGCCCAGGTGCGCGGTGTAGGCACAGGGAATGGCGCCCTTGGCGCGCATCCAGTGCACCGCGGCGCTGGTGTCCAGGCCGCCGGAAAAGGCGATGCCGACGCGTTCGCCGGCGGGCACGGATTGCAGGATGTTGTGGGGCATGGTGGGGCCTGGTGGACAATTTGCCAAAGACTCATTGTCGCAAG
>DASQFA010000001.1:0-19207 GCA_035633375.1 Rubrivivax sp. | reverse complement strand
ACCAGCTGCCGCGCGCCTTTGCGCGGCAGATCCTCAAGCGCTCGGCCGGCCCGCACTTTGCCGTGCTGGCCGACGAGCCCACGCGCATGGAGGCGCGCTTCCTGGCCGAGCAGGGCATCACGCGCATCGCCTTGCCGTTGGTTGCGGTGGCCGCGCAACTGCTGGCCGGCGGCTGCGCCGCGCCAGCGGCCGCTGCGGCGCCGGCCGCGCCTGAAAGCCACCCCGCCACGGCCGTGGCCTGATGGCCTCGCCCCGCCCTCGGCAAGAGACAAGATGACCCCGTTCACGCTGATGCCGGCAGCAGGCACCACCCTCGACATCGCCCGCGGCAGTACGCGGCTGCAGGCGGTGCGGGCCGTCGGCGGCAGCTGCAGCGGCGCGTGCGGCGGCGCCAGTTGCGGTGCCCGCCGCGTGCTCGTCAGCCAAGGCCGCAAACGCTTGTCGCGCATGACACCCGTGAGCAAGCGGCGGCTGGATTCGATGCTCGGCGTCGGCGCCAGGAGCCGCCTGGCGGGCCAGGCGAGCCTGTGCCGTGCATCGAGCCGGTCACCGCCGCACTGCTGGGCGCCTGGTCGGCATGGTCGGCAGGGTCGGGCTGAGCGCCGGCCTTGCCAGGAGCCCAGTGTTGTTCGGCCCGCACCCACGAACCCGGTTGCCGAGCTTCTCCACCATCTTCCTCAACCGTTCATTCATCCATAGGGAGCCCATCATGGCGAACGTCACCTTTTCATCCCCGGTCATGCCCCGGGACGTCACCCTGTACGCCGTGGCCGGCGATCGCGGCACGCTGCTCGGCCTGGCCAAATCGCACCAGATCCCGATCCCCTTCGACTGCCAGGACGGCGAATGCGGCTCCTGCCTGGTCGAGGTCAAGCACCTGGCCAGCGGCGTGCGCCAGGGCATCGCGCTGACCGAGAAGGAAAAGGAACTGTTGCGCCAGCTCGGCAAGATCAGCAAGCAGGAGATCATGGACGCCGAGGTCAACGACATGCCGCCGCGGCACCGACTGGCCTGCCAGTTCTTCGTGCGCCACGAAGACATCTTCGTCAGCTTCGAAGGCGACACCACGGTGCCGGCCGCCGGCACCGAGCTGTCGATCGCGGCGGCCGTCTACAAGGGTGGCGTGCAACTGCACACGCTGGACGAATTCCTCAGCTATGCCGTGAAGGTGGAAGAAGACGCCGCCGTGCACTACGAGCAGCTGGCAGTGGCGATGGCCAAGGCCGGCAACGCCGACGTGGCCGAACTCTTCACCCAGCTGGGCAAGTTCTCGCGCCTGCACCAGCAGGAAGCGCAGGCCAAGTGCGTGCGCAAGGACGTGGTGGTGAACCTGCCGCCCAGCTCGGCCTGGCCCGACAACAGCGCGCCCGAGATGACCACGCTGTGGGCCGGCGATGCAGCCCTGTCGCGCCTGGGCGCGCTGAAGGCCGCGCTGCAGGGCGAGCGGCGCGGCTTCGAGTTCTATTACGCGGTGGCCGGCACCGCGCAGGACGCGGGGATCCGCACCGTGGCCAAGGAGTTCGTGCGCGAGGAAGCCGAGCATGTGAACAAGCTCAAGCAGTGGATCGCGGCCGAAGAAGCGGCCTTGCGGGTGCCGGCTGCCACGGCGGCTTGAACGGGCAGCGGCTGTGCCTGGCCAGCGCGGCCATCAGCCCGCTGGCAGCGGTGGGCGGGTGAGCGCGTGCATGTGCATGTGCATGCGCATGCACGCGTCGACCCCGCTCAGCGCACTTTGGCCCGATCGGCGCTGGAGTATTGGCTCAAGTGCCCTGCGCGCGCCGCCGCACGCCGGCCGGCGGCCACGATGGCCGGGCTCTTGCCGGGCGCCGCCGTCAGCGACACCTGGCGCTGCACGTCGGCGCTGTGGCAGGCCTTGCATGCGGGCAGGCTGCTGTCGCGCACCAGCAGTTCGAAATCAGCGCCGCAGCTGCGGCAGTGGTAGTCGTGGATGGGCATGCTGCGCTCTGCGTCGTGTCGCTCGGGCTCGGGTTCAGACCGGCCGGTTCTCGTTGGGGTTGCGCACCGGGCCCATCAGCGCCAGGCCTTCGGCATAGGTGATGGTGTCGAAGCTGAGGTCGAACTTCAGCGCCGCATCGGCCACGCGGTCGGTCTTGCCGGCGGTGTCGAGCTTCTTCAGTTCGTTCTTCTCCAGGTACAGCAGGTCGAGCAGTTCGTTGTAGACCGTGCTCTCGTCGATCGGCAGCACGTAGAACAGCGCGCCGTTCATCGCCACCTGGTACTTCCTGCTCAGGTCGATGTTGTTGCAGAACAGGAAGTACTTGCCACCCGCCCCGAGCGTATCGCCCAGCACATCGGCCACGTCCTTGAGGTGCGCGAAGTTCAGCAGATAGCCGGCAAAGAAGCCGAGCGTGGCCTCGCCCACCTGGGCCGCGGCGATGACCTGGTCACAGGTCAATTCGGGCGGCCGGGCCTCGTCGGCCAGCTTCGGCGCAAAGCGCAGCGCCAGTTCGCCGCGAAAGCCGAAACGCCCGGGCTTTCGGGTCGCCGCCTTCAGCACCGGGTTGAGCAGGCGGCCTTCGGCGTCCAGGCGGGCGAAGGCCGTGTTGGCCAGCGAGTTGTCGGCAAGGGTGGTGCTCATCGTGATCTCCAGGGGTGGGGCAGGGTTTGCGGGAAGACAGCTTGCGGGCTGGCTTCGGGTGACTGGGGTGGGGCCGGCGGCGCCGCTTCGTGCTGGTTCTGCAGGTGGCCGCCCAGCCTGTTGAGATGGGCGTTGGCCCGGGCGGGCACGGCGTGCAGGAGCGTCATCCGCTCACCATTGCAACCTGCATACCAGGCACTGGCGATGGCCTGCTGCAGCACGCCAGCGGGCCGCTGCAAGGCGCCTGAGGCCCAGGGAGCCCGGGCATTGCGGCCGGCCTGCGCGCCTTGGTCGAGGGCCACGCCGCGGCGCGCCGCCGCCGCGTCGGCAATGCTGCAAGCCGCCTGCGTTTGTCGGGTTCCGAACAATCGCGCGGTGCCGCCTGCCGCGCCGGCCCGAAGCGTGTTTTCCCCGTTAAATCAGCCACTTGAGCAATGCCGGCGAACATGGCACGGCCATTGCAAAGGACAGGCTGCGCGAACCCTATGTCAAGCCCCAAGGGACCTTCAACAAGAAGACCCACATTGGCTTCCGAAGGCGGCATCGAGAACGCGACGACTGCGTCCACGTCATCGTCAACTCTCTTCACTTTCACTGGAGCATCCAAATGGCAAAACTTCGGCAAATCGCGTTCTACGGCAAGGGTGGCATCGGCAAGTCCACCACCAGCCAGAACACCCTGGCGGCCCTGTCTGAAATGGGCCAGAAGATCCTCATCGTCGGCTGCGACCCCAAGGCCGACTCCACCCGCTTGATCCTGCACGCCAAGGCACAGGACACCATCCTGTCGCTGGCCGCCGAGTCCGGCAGCGTGGAAGACCTCGAGCTCGAAGACGTGATGAAGATCGGCTACCGCGACATCCGCTGTGTCGAGTCCGGTGGCCCCGAGCCTGGAGTCGGCTGCGCCGGCCGCGGCGTCATCACTTCGATCAACTTCCTGGAAGAAAACGGTGCGTATGACGGCGTGGACTACGTGTCCTATGACGTGCTCGGCGACGTGGTCTGCGGCGGCTTTGCCATGCCCATCCGCGAGAACAAGGCCCAGGAGATCTACATCGTCATGTCCGGCGAGATGATGGCCATGTACGCGGCCAACAACATCAGCAAGGGCATCCTGAAGTACGCCAACAGCGGCGGCGTGCGCCTGGGCGGCCTGGTGTGCAACGAGCGCCAGACCGACAAGGAACTCGAGCTGGCCGAATCGCTGGCCAAGATGCTGGGCAGCAGGCTCATCCACTTCGTGCCTCGCGACAACATCGTGCAGCACGCCGAACTGCGTCGCATGACGGTGCTGGAATACGCGCCCGAATCCAAGCAGGCGGAAGAGTACCGCCAGCTGGCGCAGAAGATCCACGCCAACGCCGGCAACGGCACCATCCCGACCCCGATCACGATGGACGAGCTGGAAGACCTGCTGATGAAGCACGGGATCATGAAAGCGGTCGACGAATCGATCGTCGGCAAGACCGCGGCAGAACTCGCCGCCGAACTCGCCGTGGCCTGACCCCGGCGACCGACCCGGGTGGCGCGCCGCGCAACCCGCCGTCCTTCCACGCGGAGTACCCCAAATGAGCATGACAGTTGAAGAGCGCAAGGCCACCAACAAGGCCTTGATCGAAGAGGTCCTGAAGGCCTACCCGGACAAGATGGCCAAGCGCCGCGCCAAGCACCTCGGCCAGTTCGAGGAAGGCAAGCCCGACTGCGGCGTGAAGAGCAACATCAAGAGCCTGCCTGGCGTGATGACCATCCGCGGCTGCGCCTATGCCGGCAGCAAGGGCGTGGTGTGGGGCCCGATCAAGGACATGGTGCACATCAGCCACGGCCCGGTGGGCTGCGGCCAGTACAGCTGGGGCAACCGGCGCAACTACTACATCGGCGTGACCGGCATCGACACCTTCGTGACGATGCAGTTCACCAGCGATTTCCAGGAAAAGGACATCGTCTTCGGCGGCGACAAGAAGCTCGACAAGATCATCGACGAGATCCAGGAGCTGTTCCCGCTGAACAAGGGCATCAGCATCCAGAGCGAATGCCCGATCGGCCTGATCGGCGACGACATCGAAGCCGTCAGCAAGAAGAAGAGCGCACAGTACGCAGGCCACACCATCGTGCCGGTGCGCTGCGAAGGCTTCCGTGGCGTCAGCCAGAGCCTGGGCCACCACCTGGCCAACGACGCGATCCGCGACTGGGTCTTCGACAAGATGGAAGAAGGCAAGCACCCCGAGTGGCAGAGCACGCCCTACGACGTCACCATCATCGGCGACTACAACATCGGCGGCGACGCCTGGTCCTCGCGCATCCTGCTCGAAGAGATCGGCCTGCGCGTGATCGCGCAGTGGTCGGGCGACGGTACGATTGCCGAGCTCGAGAACACGCCGCGCGCCAAGCTCAACCTGATCCACTGCTACCGCTCGATGAACTACATCAGCCGGCACATGGAAGAGAAGTACGGCATTCCCTGGGTCGAATACAACTTCTTCGGCCCGACCAAGATCGCCAACAGCCTGCGCGAAATCGCCAGCCACTTCGACGACACCGTCAAGGCCAAGGCAGAGGCGGCAATCGCGAAGTACCAGCCGCTGATGGACGCCGTCATCGCCAAGTACAAGCCGCGCCTGGAAGGCAAGACGGTGATGCTCTTCGTCGGCGGCCTGCGCCCGCGCCACGTCATCGGTGCCTATGAAGACCTGGGCATGAAAGTGGTGGGCACCGGCTACGAGTTCGCCCACGGCGACGACTACCAGCGCACCACGAACTACGTCGACGACGGCACGCTGATCTACGACGACGTGACCGGCTACGAATTCGAGAAGTTCGTCGATCGCATCCAGCCCGACCTGGTGGGCAGCGGCATCAAGGAGAAGTACGTCTTCCAGAAAATGGGCGTGCCTTTCCGCCAGATGCACAGCTGGGACTATTCAGGCCCGTACCACGGCTACGACGGCTTTGCGATCTTCGCCCGCGACATGGACATGGCGATCAGCTCGCCAGTGTGGGGCCTGACCAAAGCGCCCTGGAAGAAGGCTGCCTGAAGGCAGCCTGAAAGCTGTCCAAAGGCTCCGCAGAGGCGGCTGCACGCTCGAACGCCCGCCGCACCGCGCACCCCATACACCCCGATTTCAGGAGTTTCACCATGCCCCAAGTCGCAGACAAGGTACTGGACCACGAGCTGCTGTTTCGCGAGCCGGAGTACCAGAAGATCTTCGCCGACAAGAAGGCGAACTTCGAGTTCAACCACACCGACGTGAAGGTCGAGGAAATCCGCGACTGGACCAAGACGCCGGAATACAAGGACCGCAACTTCGCCCGCGAAGCGCTGACCGTCAACCCGGCCAAGGCCTGCCAGCCGCTGGGCGCGGTGTTCGCCGCGGCGGGCTTCCACAAGACGCTGTCCTTCGTGCATGGCAGCCAGGGCTGCGTGGCCTATTACCGCAGCCACTTCAGCCGCCACTTCAAGGAGCCCACCTCCTGCGTCAGCTCGTCGATGACCGAAGACGCGGCCGTGTTCGGCGGCCTGAACAACATGGTCGATGGCCTGGCCAACGCCTACAACCTGTACAAGCCTGAGATGATCGCGGTCAGTACCACCTGCATGGCCGAAGTCATCGGTGACGACCTCAACGCCTTCATCAAGACGGCCAAGGAAAAAGGCAGCGTACCGGCCGAGTTCGACGTGCCCTTCGCGCACACCCCGGCCTTCGTGGGCAGCCACATCACCGGCTACGACAACGCCCTGTTGGGCGTGCTCAAGCACTTCTGGGACGGCAAGGCCAAGACCGTTGCGGAACTGGTGCGCGTGCCCAACGACAGCATCAACTTCATCGGCGGCTTCGACGGCTTCGTCGTCGGCAACATGGAGGAAGTCAAGCGCATCTTCACGCTCTTCGGCGTGCGGGTGAACATCCTGTGCGACCCGTCCGGCGTGTGGAACACGCCGACAGACGGCGAGTTCCGCATGTACGAAGGCGGCACGACCAAAGAGACGGTGGAAGCCGCGCTGCATGCCAAGGCCACCATCGTCTTCCAGGAGTACAGCACCGAGAAGACGGCGGCCTACATCAAGTCCAAGGGCCAGGAAGTGGTGCTGCTGCAAAGCCCGGTGGGCGTGGGCGGCACCGACAAGTTCCTGATGGCCATCGCGCGCCTGACCGGCAAGCCTGTCCCCGAGGCGCTGGAGCGCGAACGCGGCCAACTCGTCGATGCGCTGGCCGACAGCCAGGCGCACCTGCACGGCAAGCGCTATGCCCTGTATGGCGACCCCGACCAGATGATCGGCTACACCGAGTTCCTGCTCGAACTGGGCGCCGAGCCCGCGCATGTGCTGGCCACCAACGGCGGCGAAGAGTGGGCCAAGCGTGTGCAGGCGATCCTGGACGCATCGCCCTACGGCCGCGGCGGCAAGGTCTACCCGAAGCGCGACCTGTGGCACATGCGTTCGCTGCTGCACACCGAGCCGGTGGATTTCCTCATCGGCAACACCTACGGCAAGTACCTGGAGCGCGACACCGGCACGCCGCTGGTGCGTTTCGTCTTCCCGATCCACGACCGCCACCACTACCACCGCTTTGCCACCTGGGGCTACAAGGGCGGGCTGTGGCTGCTGACGATGCTGCTCGACGAGTTCTTCGAGAAGCTCGACGGCAACACCATGGTGCCGGGCAGGACCGACTATTCCTACGACATCGTGCGCTGATCGCGCCGGGCGCACCGAGCGCAGGCCCGGCCATGGACGCCGCCGCCGTCTTCGTCAAGCTGACGCAGGACGGGCGTCGTGTCGAGGTGCGGGGCCGCCACCTGTGCCTGGATGGCCAGCCCGAGGCCGACGCGCTGGTGCCGCTGGACGAACACCCCAACCGCCAGGCCATATGGCGCGCCGTGCCCGAGGCCACGCACAGGGCCGGGCGCGAGCTTCGAGCCTCAGCTATGGAGTAGGTTTTTCGGGGGCAAGGTGAGCCGGGCGTTCGCCCCGCCTGGCAGTTGGCCATGCTGATGCCCATTGCGCAGACCTGGAGCGAGAGGGTGGTTGGATGCCTTATCCTCTGGCTGGCGGGTTGCATGGCGCAACCGCGAGGATTGCTCCCCAGACGGTCGCCGCTGTGCGCTACCGCCCCGCACCCGAAGGGAACCCGATGGCCCTGACACTGTCCACAAACGCCTTCCACGGCAAGCGCACCGGCCCCGTCGTCGTCATCGTCATGGATGGCGTCGGCCTCGGCCCCGACTACGCGGGCAACGCGGTCAAGGCGGCACGCAAGCCGGTGCTCGACCGGCTCATGGCGACCTGCCCGTGGACCCAACTGGCGGCGCATGGCGTGGCGGTGGGCATGCCCAGCGATGCCGACATGGGCAATTCCGAGGTCGGCCACAACGCCATCGGCGCAGGCCGGGTCTTCGACCAGGGCGCCAAGCTCGTCGCCGAGGCCATCGCGGCCGGCAAGATGTTCAGCGGCCAGGGCTGGAACGAAGTGGTCGGCAACTGCCTGGCCAAATCCTCGACCCTGCATTTCATCGGCCTGTTCTCCGACGGCAACGTCCACAGCCACCTCGACCACCTCAAGGCGATGATCAGCGAGGCGAAGAAGCGCGGGGTGAAGAAGGTTGCTGTACACGCGCTGATCGATGGCCGCGATGTCGGCGAGACAAGCGCGCTCGACTACCTCGAGCCGTTCGAGGCCTGGATCACCAAGCTCGACCCCGCCTACGGCATCGCCAGCGGCGGCGGGCGCATGTTCATCACCATGGACCGCTACCAGGCCGACTGGTCGATGGTCGAGCGCGGCTGGAAGACCCACGTCCTCGCCGAGGGCCGGCAGTTCGCCAGTGCCAGCGCGGCAGTGAAGGCGTTTCGCGCCGAGAAGCCCGGCGTCATCGACCAGGACCTGCCGGCGTTCGTGGTCGGACGCGACGGCAAGCCCTTCGCGCCGGTCGTCGACGGCGACAGCGTGGTGTTCTTCAACTTCCGCGGCGACCGTTCGATCGAACTGACCCAGGCCTTCGTCGGCGAGGTGCCGTTCGAGCGCAAGAAGGTCGATGTCTGCTTCGCCGGCATGATGACCTACGACGGCGACACGCATCTTCCGCCGCGCATCCTGGTCGATCCGCCGGTCATCGACCGGGTGCTTTCCGAGTACCTGATCGGCGCGGGGGTGCGCCAGCTTGCCGTGTCCGAGACGCAGAAGTTCGGCCACGTCACCTACTTCTGGAACGGCAACCGTTCCGGCTACCTCGACCCGGGCAGCGAGTGCTACATCGAGGTGCCCTCCGATCGCGTCTCGTTCGACGAGCGCCCGTGGATGAAGGCGGCCGAAGCGACCGACGCCCTGATCAATGAACTGACGCAGCGGCGCTACGGTTTCGCACGCATCAACTACCCCAACGGCGACATGGTCGGCCACACCGGCGTGTTCGAAGCCGCGCGCATGGGTGTCGAGGCCGTCGACCTGGTGCTCGGGCGTCTGCTGCCGGTGATCGAGAAGCTAAACGGCGTTGCCCTTATCACCGCCGACCACGGCAATGCCGACGAGATGTACGAAATCGACAAGAACGGCGCCGTGAAGATGGAGAACGGCAAGCCCAAGGCCAAGACCAGCCACACGCTGAATCCGGTGCCGTTCATCATCTACGATCCGGCTCACTCAGGAAGCTACGCCCTGCGCAACGATATCGCCAAGCCGGGCCTGGCCAACATCGCCGCGACCGCGCTCGATCTCATGGGATATCAGGCGCCGGAAGGCTACGAGCCGTCGCTGATTCAGTGGAAGTGAGCTGATGGCGTCCGCGCCGAGGTGATCGCTTTCGGTCTGGCTGCCGGCTTTGTGCTGCACCGGTCGAACCCAGATCAAAGCCTCGCCACAGCAATCGACCCGTTCTTTGCGGGTGGGTCGCCGTCGCGTCGGCGTGGTCGGTCAGGCTGAGATCGGTGCCCACACGCTCGCCTGTGCTGCGCTGGCAGTGCTGCGCGCACGCAACTGCCCGCAGCCGCCTTGCACATCCTGGCCGGCCGAGCGGCGCAGCTTGGTCAGCACGCCGCGCCGATGCAGCGCCCGCGCCATCGCCGCCGCCTTCTCCCACGCCGGGCGCCTGAACTCCAGGCCGTCCACCGTGTTGTAGGGGATCAGGTTCATCACCGCATACTTGCCGGCGAGAAGTTGCACGATCCCGTCGACTTCGTCCTCACCGTCGTTGACGCCTCCGAGCAGCGTCCACTGCACCTGCATCGGGTAGCCCGTGAGGCGGGCGTAGCGCTCGCCTTGCGCCACCAATTCGTGCGGGCTGATGCGCGGTGCACGCGGCAGCAGTCGCGCGCGCAACTCGGCATGCGTGGAGTGCAGCGACAGTGCCAGCGCGGGCTTCACCCGCCCGAGCGGCAGGCGCTCGAACACCCGCGCATCACCCACGGTCGAAAAGACAAGGTTCTTGTAGCCGATGCCGCCGGCCGTGCCCAGCAGGTCGATGGCCTCGAGCACGGCGTCGAGATTGTGCGCAGGCTCGCCCATGCCCATGAACACCACCTTGCCGACGCTGCGCAGGGCGCGCGCCAGTACCACCTGCGCCACGATCTCGGCGCTGCCCAACTGGCGCAGCAAACCCGCTTGCCCGGTCATGCAGAACACGCAGCCCACCGCGCAGCCCACCTGTGTCGATACACACAGCCCGTCGCGCGGCAGCAGCACGCTTTCCACCGTCTGGCCGTCGGCCAGTTGCAGCAGCAGCCGCTGCGAGCCGTCGTCTCCCGGGTGCAGCGATTGCAGCCGTGCCAGGGCCGAAAGTTCAGCCTGCAGCGCGGGCAGCCCCTGACGCAGCGCCAAGGGCAGGAAGTCCTCGATGCGCCGTCTGCCCGCGCTTTGCGGCAACGCGCGTGCCCAGTGGCGCAACACCCGTTCTTCGTGCAAGGGTTTTGCACCCATTGAGCGCAAGCGCCGGCGCAAGCATTCGATATGCATGGGCGCCATGTGGGAACACAGTGAGGGTTCGCGACGCGCGTGTCCGCAGCGTGGAACCTCAGCTGTTTTCCAGGTCGAGCGACCTCGCCACGGCCTCGTAGGCGCGGCGCCGCACCGCGTCGTCGATCTGGCTCGCGGGCCGGTAGCGCACAGTGCGCTGGGGCCGGTCGGCGCTCGCGGCAGCGACACGCGCCGAGCGTGGCGGGCCGAGATCCTGTGGCTCGTTTTGCAATACCGCCGCCGCATAGGCTGCGTCGCGCAGCTCGGCAGACAGTCCGGGCGTCAGCGCCGTGCGTGGCGGCAGCACCAGCGCCACCAGGCAGGCCGCAGTGGCCATGGCCATCGCGACAGGCCTGCGCGCCGCTGTCGGCGGCAGGCGCATCGCGGTGGCAGCCACCGGCGCCAGGTCGCCGAAGCCGCGGTGCTGTGCTCCGCGCAGCAAGGCGCGGGACGGGTGGCGTTCTTCAGGTACCGACAGCAGGCCGGTGCGGTGCAGCATGCGGCCCAGAAACGGTCCGCCGGTCCACACCGTGAACGGCACGGCCAGCAGCAGCGGCACCAGCAAGGGCAGCAGATGCGGGGCCTGGAGGTCGCGGCCGTGCAGCGCCAGCACAAGAAGCGCCAACGCCGGCAGGGCCAGTGTGCCGATGCGCGCCAGCGCATCGCGCCAGGCCACTGCCGCCGCCTCGCGCGACGGCGATTTCCAGTCGAGCCGCAGTCCGGTCAGCGCGACGACGACGAACACGCTGTGCGCCAGCATGCGCACCGGCGCCTGCAGCGCCGACAGCAGCAACTCCAGCGTGGCGCCGCACCACAGCCGCAGGCTGCCACCGAAGCAGGCTTGTTCGCGACGCAGCTGCACCGCCAGCACACCCAGCACGCGCGGCAGGCACAGCAGCAGAAGCGTCAAGGCCCACAGGGCCGTGCTCGACGAGGTGAGGGCGCCGACCCACAGGCCCGTGGCCACGGCACACAACCAGATCGGTGCCATCAGATACGACAGTGCGCCCAGGGCCAGCATCGCGCGGTGCACCGGGCGCCAGCCGGGTTCGGCGAGCAGGCGCGCGTTCTGCAGGTTGCCCTGACACCAGCGGCGGTCACGCTGCAGCTCTTCCAGCAGGTTGGACGGGTGTTGTTCCCAGCTTCCCCCCAACTGGGGAGCCAGCCAGACCTCGAAACCGGCACGGCGCATCATCGCGGCCTCGACGAAGTCGTGTGACAGGATCTCGCCCGCCAGCCCGCCATGGCCCGGCAGGCGGGCCAGGCCGCAGGAGCGCATGAAAGGCGCCACGCGCAAGATGGCGTTGTGCCCCCAGTAGTGCGATTCGCCGAGCTGCCAGTAGGCCATGCCCAAGGCGAACAGGCGCCCGCTCACGCGGTTGCCGAACTGCTGCGCCCGCGCATGCAACGTGCCGTGGCCGGCGCCCTGCGGCAGCGTCTGCACCAGCCCGGCGCGCGGGTTCTGTTCCATCAGGCGCACCAGGGCCACCAGCGTGTCGCCGTGCATGATGCTGTCGGCGTCCAGCACCACCATATAGCGGTAGTTGCAACCCCAACGCCGGCAGAAGTCGGCGACGTTGCCGGCCTTGCGCCGCGTGCGACGCCGCCGCCAGCGATAGAACAGGCGCCCGCCCGCCAGAACAGGCTTGTCGCCCAGGTTCAGGCGCAGGCGTTGCCAGGCCTGCTGCTCGGCGGCACGCAGCGCGGGGTCTGCCGTGTCCGAGAGCACATAGATGTCGAACAGCGACAACGCGCCGGTGGCCGCCAGCGATTCGCAGGTGGCGCGCAGCCCGGCAAACACCGTGGGCACGTTTTCATTGCAGATCGGCATGACGATCGCGGTGCGTGCGCCGGGGTCGATCGGCGCGCGCGGCTCGCGCAGCGCGATCGTGTGCGGGTCGCCGCGCAGCATGACCCAGGCGCCCATCAGCGCGGTGACGAAGCCGGCGCCCACCCAGGCGAAGAGCAGCGTGACCAGCAGCGTCTGCCACGTCCAGGCCAGCGACGGGTGCCCCGGCATGCCGCGCCACTGCAGCAGCAGCGCCAGCGCGGCCAGCAACGCCACTGCAGCCAGCAGCACGCGACGTCGCCGCGCCGCGGCGGCCTGCCACGCCGATGGCATGGCCTGCGCCGCCGGGAAATGCAGGCCCGGCCAGAGCGCGAACAACAGCCCGCGCCTCAGCCCGAACCACGGCTGGGCATGCATGGGTGCACGATGGATGGGCGGCGCCATGGCGACACCGGCGCTTTTCGGTGCGTTGGCAGAGTTCATTGCATTACTCCGGGGCAAGGGCGTAGGCCCAGGTTTCAGAAAGCACCTTACCTGCCAGGCGCAGATGCAGCCGCAACTCTAGCGGCTGCCTGGCATCGATGCGTTCGAAATCGAGGCTGACGCGCCAACCGCCGCGTTCTGGATTCGGGTAGGCGTTCGCCTGCAGCCCGCGCACGTTGGCATTGCCGCTGGCGACAGCCTCGACCGGCGCAGCCTGGTCCAGGCCGTCCAGGCCCGGGCCCGCAAAATCGATATGCAGCTGCTGGCGCTGCGGCGGCAGCTGTGCCTGGCGGTAACCATGACCGCGCCGGGTCTGCAGCACGCGCGCCTGCTTCGGGCCCGGCGCACCGTCGAGCGTCCAGTGCACGCGCCACGACAGATCGATAGGCCTGCCGGTGGGCGGCAGCTGTTCGGGCACCCAATAGGCGACGATGTTGTCGTGGGTTTCGTCGGGCGTGTCGAACTGCAGCAGCTCGACACGGCCCGCCCCCCAGCTGCCGAGGGGCTCGACCCATGCGCTTGGGCGCCGATGGTAGTGCGCCTCCAGGTCTTCATAGCTGGTGAAGGCGCGGTCACGCTGCATCAGGCCGAAGCCGCGCAGCGAATTCAGCGCGAAGGAGGTGACGAACGGGCGTGTCGGGTTGGTCAGCGGGCGCCAGATCTGCTCACCGTCACCCGCCGCGATCAGCAGGCCGTCCGAATCGTGCACTTCCGGGCGGTAGTCGTGCGCCACCGGCTGGTTCTCGCCGCTCAGGAACATGCTGGTCAGCGGCGCCACGCCCAGCGTGGCCACTGCGGCGCGCAGGTAGAGCCGGGCCTGCACGTCGAGCACCGTATCCGTACCGGGCCGCAGCACGAAGCGGTACGCACCGGCCACGCGGGGCCCGTCGAGCAGCGCGTAGAAGCGCATCTCGCGTGCCCCCGGCGCCGGGCGTTCGAGCCAGAAGGCGGTGAACGCCGGAAACTCCTCAGCGCCGCCACCGACCGTGTCCACCGCCAGGCCGCGGGCCGACAGCCCATAGATCTGCCGCTGGCCCAACGCGCGAAAGTAGCTGGCACCGAGAAAGGCGATGACCTCGTCTTGCTCGTCCGCGCTGTTCAGCGGAAAGCGTATGCGCCAGCCGGCCGCGCCGGCCACCGGCAGCACGGCGCCGGCCATTGCGGGCCTGGCGCTGCCGACGCTGAAATCCGATGCCGCAACCTGCAGTGCACGCACTTCGCCGCCGCTCAGCTCGAACAGGCGCAGCGGCCGCGAAAAACCGCGTCCCAGCGGGAAGAACTGCACCTGGAACAGGCTGTCCCCGTCACGCCACAGCGAGCGCTCCGGCCGGAAGCGGATATCACGATAGTCGTCGTAGCTAAGCTCGGACAAGCGTGCGTCGGCCGGGGCGGCTGCTCGATAGGGCTGGCTTGCCAGCGCGGCGGCCTCGCGAGCCACGTCTTCGAAGGCGAAGGCGCAGGCCAGCAGCGGCGCCAGCAGCAGGGCTGACGACAGCGCGAGCGCACGCCACCAGCCTGTAGAAGCGGAAGTTCGGGTGTGAATTGAAGCCATGCTTTCAAGGATATAGAGACGGTAGCCCGGAATCCATGCGCTGCAGACTGGGCACTGGCTTCAGCCTGGGTCGGACACCGGCGCGCGCGGGCGGCACGCCATCCGGCTCACCGGCGACGACGCCACGCGTATTCGCTTAGGCCCTGTCAGGCCTGCGCGTCGATGCGCATATCGAGCTGCTCTTGCCAGTGCGCAGTCAGGGGCGTCGAGGGCTTGGCCATGAGCCGCTCGTTCATCAGCGCGCGTCCGATGCCGCGGTGCGTGCCGCGTGCCGCCGCGGCGAGAAGTGTCTGGTCGATGACGTCGCGCTGCGCATGGCTGCCGCCGAAGCGCTGCGCCTGGCCGCGTGCCGCGTACAGCGCCTCGGCGGCGGCGTCGCACTCGCCGCGCGCAAAGGCCAGCAGGCCGCGCATCAGCGGCAGGCCGGCTTCGCGCGCCATGCCGTGGTTGCTGCGACGCGCGTCGCCGGCGGCCATGGCGCGCTCGGCGCATCGCGCCGTCCAGGCCTCGGCGCGCGCCACCTCGCCGGCGCCGAGCATGGCCAGCACCGCATGCACGTCGTTGAAGGCGTAGTAGCCGGCAGCGCCGTCCGACAAGTCCCAGCCGGCCACCAGCTCGGCGCAGCGCGAGGCCACGTCGGCCCCCAGCAGGTGCAGCCGCCACAGCAAGGCGGCCGCGTCCACGCGCTGCAGCGTGATCTGCAGGTTGTCGCCGGCCAGGCGTTTGTCGGCCAGGCGCAAGGCGCCGGCGATGTCCAGCCCTTCCAGCCGGAACAGGCCCTTGTGCCACCACAGATGGCCGGAAAAGCCATTGCCGTCGGCCCAGGCGGGCTGGTGCTGGCGCAGCCAGGCGGCGCCTTCTTCATAGCGGCCCTGCATCTCCATGACATGCGCCACCGCATGCACCGCCCACGGCACCTTCGGGTTGGCGGCCAGCGCACGCCGGCCCACGTCCTCGGCCTGCGGATAGAGGTTGTTTTCCTCCAGGCCGAAGGCATACAGGCTGAGCA
Organism: Rubrivivax sp.; assembly: GCA_035633375.1. Taxonomy (GTDB): domain Bacteria; phylum Pseudomonadota; class Gammaproteobacteria; order Burkholderiales; family Burkholderiaceae_C; genus Rubrivivax. Next base: position 3,832 of record DASQFA010000001.1, on the reverse strand, counting down.
CATGCGCATGCAGCGGGTCGGCCTCGTCCCAATCGGGCAGTGCACGCGCGGGGCGCAGGCGCAGGTTGACGGCATCGCCGCGATAGAAGTCCCACAACTGCGCCCACTGCAGCGCCAGCGCGTCGCGCGGGTACTCCACCAGCAGCTCGTCCCAGGTGCGGCAGGCGGCCTGCCAGCGCCCGTCGAGCACGAGTTGCACGGCTTCCAGGTGGGCGCGTTCGCGCGGCGGCGCGGGCGTGGCCAGGCCGTGCGCGCGTTGCAGATGCGCGCGCGCTTCGGGCAGCAGCGAAGGCTCGGTCAGGCTGAGCAGGAAACCGGCGCGCATGACATGCGGCAACGCCCAGCCGGGGTCGTGCGCGCTGGCCGCGTCCAGATCGGCCAGCGGCGTGTCGTAGAAGGACATCATGCGCCAAAGCGCGCGCTCGGCCGCGTCGCGCGCTGCCGCGTTGCGTGTGCCGCAGGGGTTGCCGCGCGGGTCGGGACAGGCCATGCGCCGCAATGTAGCCGAGCTTGTGTCAGGCGCCGGGCGGCACCGGCCAGGACCGCTGCGCGGGCCGCATGCGCCCGCAGCCCGCAGCCATCTGCACAACGCCCAGTCGCGCCTGCGCCCGCGCGTCTTCGGCGTCGAAGCCATAGATGGCATGCAGCCGCGGCTCCCAGCCTTCGATGTGCGCGATGAGCGCGCGCGTGGCCTCCACCGGCGAGGCCTCGCGCGTGGTATGCAGCGCCAGCAACTCGGCCGCGCTTGCGCTGTGCAGCTGCGTCATCACCACTCAGGGGGCGGGCCCGGTCCAGGAGACCGCGGCGATGTCATTGGCGAAGATCGGCGAGCTGGCCCACAGGCCATTCAGTCCGCGCTTGCTCACCGCCACCTGCGCCGGGTTGAAGATGTAGGCGTTGACCGCGTCCTCGGCCAGTTTCTTCTGTATGGCGGCCCAGTACTCGCCGCGCTCGCGCACGCTGCCGGCCGCGGCGTGCTTGGCCGTCAGGTCGCGGAAGGCCTTGCTGTCGTAGCCCCAGTAGTACTCGGTGTTGGCGTACTGCATGTAGTCCAGCGGCTCGACGTGATTGATGAGGGTCAGGTCGAAATTGCCTTTGAACGGGCCGCTGAGCCACTGCGCCCATTCGACGTTCTCGATCTTCGCCACCACGCCCACCTTGGCCAGCTGCGCGGCGATGACCTCGCCGCCCTTGCGCGCGTACTGCGGCGGCGGCAGCGTCAGCGTCAGGTTCAGCGGTGTCGCGACGCCGGCTTCCTTGAGCAGCGCCTTGGCCTTCTCCGGGTCATAGGGGTAGACCTTGGTCAGGTCCACATAGCCGGCATCGGTGGGCGCGAAGTGGCTGCCGATTGGCTTGCCCAGACCTTCCTGCACGCCGTCGATGAAGGCGCTGCGGTCGATGGCATGCATCAGCGCGCGGCGCACGCGCACGTCGTCGAGCGGTTTTCTCTTGTTGTTGATGGCCATGATGCCCTTGCCGGCGGTGTCGCCGATGGCCACCGTGAAGCGCTTGTCGCCCTGGAACTGCTTGAGGCTTTGCAACGCGCCGAAGCGCGGCATGCCGTCGATGTCGCCGGCCAGCAGTGCCGCCACCTGCGCGGCCGGGTCGTTGATGAAGCGGAAGGTGACCTTGTTGATCTTGATGGCCGCGGGGTTGCGATAACCGGGCCACTTGACCAGCGTCACCGCACTGCCCTTTTGCCAGCTGTCGAAAATGTAGGGGCCGGTGCCCACGGGCTTGGCGGCGGTGGTCGCCGCGCTCTTCGGGCTCAGGATCACGGCCGTGTTCTCGCCCAGGCGGAAGGGCATGGTGCCGTCGGCGTTGTTCAGCGTCAGGATCACGGTGTGCTCGTCGACGGCGGTGATGCTGGAGATGTTGTCGAACACTGCCTTCTTGGCCTTGTTGGTCGAGCCCTCGGCCTTGGCACGCTCGAAGCTGAACTTCACCGCCGCCGCGTTGAAAGGCTCGCCGTCCTGGAACTTGATGCCCCTGCGCAGCTTGAAGGTGTAGCTCTTGCCGTCGGGCTCGAGGCTCCAGCTCTCGGCCAACAGCGGCGTCACCGTGCCGTCGACGTTGACCTTGGTCAGGCCTTCGAGGATGTTGTAGTGCACGATCTCGCCGATCGCGGCGGCCGGTGCGGTGGTCGGATCCAGGCCCGGTGGTTCGAGCACCATGCCCAGCACCAGGGCACCATTGCGCGCCTGGGCATGGGCTTCGAAGGCGGTGGCCCCGGCCAGGGCCAGCACGCCGGCCAGCAGTGAATTCACGGTACGACGCGACAGGGTCATGCTTGTCTCCTGAAAAGTGGCACGGGCTGAATCTCGATCATCGATCAGGCATTCTGCGACATTGTCGCGGCGGTTCCGGTGTCGGCCGCAGGGGCATCGCCAGGCAGTGCCGCCACATGCTCGGCCCGGTGGCAGGCCGCGGCTTGCGGCACCCCAGGCGCGGCCGCGATCTGACGCAGCTGCGGGCTTTCGGCCGCGCAGCGCGCCTGCGCGAAGGCGCAGCGCGCCGCGAAGGCGCAACCCTGCGCCGCCAGCGGCCGGGCGTCGGTGACGATCGGCGCGGCCGCACCGCGGCGCACACGCCGTACGCCCGGGCGCAGGCGTGGCACGGCCTGCAGCAGCGCGCGCGTGTACGGATGGGCGGCCTGGCGGAACAGCGTGTCGGGGGTGCCCTGCTCGACCACGCGCCCCTGGTAGAGCACCAGCACCTCGTCGCACACCATGTCCACCACGGCCAGGTCGTGGCTGATGAACAGCATGGCCAGGCCGAACTTTTCCCGCAGGTCCTGCATCAGGTTCAGCACCTGCGCCTGCACCGACACGTCGAGCGCGCTCACCGGCTCGTCGGCGACGATCAGCCTCGGCCTGGTGATCAGCGCGCGTGCGATGGCGATGCGCTGGCGCTGCCCGCCGCTGAACTCGTGTGGATACTTGCCCAGGTCGCTGGCACGCAGGCCCACCGCGTCCAGCGACTCGCCGGCACGCTCGCGCTGCTCGGCCGGCGTGGCGCCGTGCAGCACACGCAAGGGTTCGGCCACCGTCTGCAGGATGGTGCGGCGCGGGTCGAGCGAGCCATACGGGTCCTGGAACACCATCTGCAGCTTCTCGCGCGCAACGCGCAGCGCGCCCGGCGCCAGCGCGTTGAGGTCCTGCCCATCGAGCCGCACGCGGCCCGCGCTGGGCGGCTCCAGCGCCATCACCAGCCGCGCGAGCGTGGATTTGCCCGAGCCCGATTCACCCACCACGCCCAGGCTGCGCCCGGCGCCAAGCGAGAAGCTCAGCCCCTGCAGTGCGCGCACCAGCGGCGCGGGCGACCACAGCCGCTCTCGCGGCAGCCGGTAGTGCTTGACCAGGTCCTGCACTTCGAGCAGTGGCGCTTCGCTCATGCGCTGACGGCTCTCATTGCATCGAGCCGGATGCAGCGCGCCTGGTGCTGCGGCCCGACGCACTGCGGCGCCGGCAGTGCGCGCCGGCAATCATCGACCACCCAGGTGCAGCGTTCGGCAAAGGGGCAGCCGACAGGCAGGTCGGCCAGCTCCGGCACGCGCCCCGGGATGGTGACGAGCCGCGTGCCGCGCGCCAGGCCCAGCCGCGGCCGCGCCGCGAACAGCCCGCGCGTGTAGGGGTGCGCCAGCCTGCGGAACACATCCTCAGTGGGCCCGCTCTCGACCACCGTGCCGCCGTACATCACCAGCATGCGCTGCACGGTTTCGGCCATCACGCCCAGGTCGTGGCTGATGAGCAGCAGGCCCATGCCGTCTTCGGCCACCAGCTCGGCGATCAGGTCCAGCACCTCGCGCTGGATGGTCACGTCCAGCGCGGTG